>JBGVHY010000163.1:0-22969 GCA_045122755.1 Acutalibacteraceae bacterium
TGCTTTTTAAAATGGCTCTTAAAAAAGGTAATTTTGGGGCTAAAAACGACAATGACGGGAACTTAAGCAATAAGATTCTCGGTAACAAAGATGGTTTGAATAAAATATTCATTATTAGATGGTTCAGATATTTTAAAATCCGCTCAAAGAACACCTGGAACTTAGCAAAAAAATACAATTGGGTAAGTAATTTAGCTTTTATTTATTTGCCGATAAGATATTTATCGCGTCGTTTGTTCGGCAAAAAGGATAAAATCAATATGAACAGTGTTCTTGATTCATCAAAAAGAACCGATGAATTATATTCAGGTTTGGCGGTATTTAAAAAGGAGTAGAAAATGAAAGGAATTATTCTTGCAGGCGGTTCTGGCACTCGCCTTTATCCGCTTACAATGGTTACATCAAAACAGCTTTTGCCAGTTTATGATAAGCCTATGATATTTTATCCGCTTTCAACGCTAATGCTTGCGGGTATTAAAGATATTTTGATAATCACAACTCCTGAGGACAGCGAAAAGTTTAAACATCTTCTCGGTGACGGCAACCAGTTTGGAATCAATCTTACTTATGCTGTTCAACCTTCGCCTGACGGGCTTGCTCAGGCTTTTTTAATCGGCGAGGAATTTATCGGCGATGATACCTGCGCGCTCATCTTGGGTGATAATATTTTTTACGGTACAGGCTTTAGCAATATTCTAAAAAAAGCCGTGGAAAATGCCGAGGATGGAAACGCAACTGTATTCGGTTATTATGTTAATGATCCTGAGCGTTTCGGTGTTGTAGAGTTTGATGAGAATAAAAACGTTATTTCTATTGAGGAAAAACCGCAGAACCCTAAGTCAAACTTCTGTGTAACAGGTTTGTATTTTTATGATAATCGTGTTGTTGATTTTGCAAAGCAGGTTAAACCGTCAAAAAGAGGCGAGCTTGAGATTACGGATTTAAATAATCTTTATTTAGACAATAAATCTATCAAAGTTCAGCTGCTTGGTCGTGGTTTTGCTTGGCTTGATACAGGTACAATGGATTCTCTTGCAGAGGCTACCGGCTTTGTGAAAACCGTTCAGAATATGCAGGGAATTGAGGTTTCCTCGCCTGAGGAAATTGCTTACCGCAACGGTTGGATTTCCAAAGAAGAACTAACTAAAAGTGCTGAAAAGTACGGGAAATCTCCTTACGGTCAATATTTATTTAATCTCGTAAATGATAATTTGAGGTAATTTTTCATATGAACATTTTAGTTACCGGCGGCGCCGGATTTATCGGAAGTAATTTCGTTTATTTGCAGTTAAAAGAACATCCTGAGGATAGAATTGTCTGCCTCGATGCGCTTACATATGCGGGCAATCTTCATACTCTCGAAGAGGCTATGAAAAACGATAACTTCCGTTTTGTAAAAGGGGATATCGCCGATAGAGAATCGGTTTACAAGCTTTTTGAGGAAGAAAAGTTTGATATAGTTGTCAATTTTGCGGCTGAAAGCCACGTTGACAGAAGCGTTGAAAATCCTGAAATTTTCCTCAGAACCAACATCATTGGTACATCAGTTCTTATGGATGCTTCAAGAAAATACGGGGTTAAGCGTTATCATCAGGTTTCAACCGATGAGGTTTACGGTGATTTACCGCTTGACAGACCTGATTTATTCTTTACCGAGGAAACTCCGATACATACATCTTCGCCGTATTCTTCTTCAAAAGCAGCGGCTGATTTGTTAGTGCAGGCTTATCATAGGACATATGGCTTGCCTGTAACAATTTCGCGTTGTTCAAATAACTACGGTCCGTATCATTTCCCTGAAAAGCTTATCCCGCTTATGATTTCGAGAGCGCTCGCTGATGAAAGCTTGCCTGTTTACGGTAAGGGTGAAAATGTGCGTGACTGGTTATATGTCGAGGATCATTGCAAAGCGATCGACCTTATCATCAGAAACGGCAAGGTCGGCGAGGTCTACAATATCGGCGGTCATAATGAAAAGACCAATCTTGAGGTAGTTAAAACAATCCTTAAGGCGCTCGGCAAACCTGAAAGCCTTATTACATATGTAACAGACCGACCGGGCCATGACCTCAGATATGCAATCGACCCGACTAAGATTCACAATGAACTTGGCTGGCTGCCTGAAACTAAGTTTGATGACGGTATTCAGCAGACAATTAAGTGGTATCTTGATAATAAGGAATGGTGGCAGCGGATTTTGGACGGCGACTACCAGGATTACTATGAGAAAATGTACAAGGATAGATAAGTAGAGTATATGGAAAAACAACCATTAATCAGCGTTATTGTTCCAACGTGTAAAAGAAGCGATATGTTGAATCGTGCAGTTGATTCTATTTTGAATCAGACATGGGAAAACATTGAGATTATTATTGTAAACGATAATGAGCCTGATTCGGATTTTGATAAGGCAACAAAATTGTCTTTAGAGAAGTATAAAGATAATGAAAAAGTAAAAATAATTTCAACAACAGGACTTACCGGTGGTGGAAAGGCGAGAAATCTTGCAATTGAGCATTGCATCGGTGAGTATGTTGCATTTTTGGATGATGATGATAGATTTTTGCCTGAAAAGATTGAGAAGCAATATAATTTTATGGTTGAAAACAACCTTGAAATGTGTTATCAAGATGTCAAATGGCATGATGAAAATGATAAATTAATAGAGTTTAGGAAAATGGATTATGTTGACGATTTTTCTAAAGAAAGCCTTTTAAGATATCATGTTTTGCATTCAATTGCACCAACTGCGATTTATATGATAAAAAGAGAAGCATTGCTTAGAACAGAGGGCTTTGGCGAAGTAAGTATGGGACAGGATTGGTTTTTAATGCTTCGCTGTATAGAATCAGAACTTAAAATCGGCTATATGCCCGGTGCTTATGTAATTCAGTATTTACATAGTGGAGAGAGAATTTCGCTGGGCGACAATAAAATCAAAGGCGAAAACGCTCTATATGAATACAAAAAAAATTATTACAAATATCTCACTAAAAGAGATATCAAGTATGTTGATTTCAGGCATTATGCAGTACTAACTTTTGCAAGTTTAAGAAGCAAAAGATATGGCGAAGCTGTAAAGTATGGCATTCGTACAGCATTGATTTCACCTATAGACTGTGCAAAAGAGGCAAGGAAATATTTTGGAGGAAGAAAGGGAAAGTAAATAGATGAAAAGAGAATTACTTAGATTTTGCCGAAAACTTACTTGCTTTTTTTCTTATGAGTTAGCATCCAGGATAATGTATCGTGCTATAATGAAAAAAAGCATGAATATAAAAGTTCCTGTATCATTTAATGAAAAAATCCAATATTTAAAATTAAAAGAATATAAAAACAGTCAACTTGCGGCAGACTGTGCAGATAAATATGCAGTAAGAAAGTATATTGAGTCTAAGGGACTCGGACAATATCTTAATGAATTGTATTATGTATGGGATTCTGTAGAAGAAATTGATTGGGGTAAATTACCCGATTCATTTGTGCTTAAATGCAATCATGGCTGTGCGTATAATATTATCTGCCCTGATAAGAATAAACTTGATATAGAAGATGCGAAAAAGAAACTGAAAAAGTGGATGAAAGAGGATTTTTCACTTGTTACTGCTGAACCGCATTATAAGCTTATCGAAAGAAAGATTATTTGTGAAAAATATCTTGCTTCAAAGATTGTTGACTATAAGATTTTTTGCTTTGGAGGTGTTCCGAAGTTTTTGTATATTTCACAGGGCACAATGCATGTGGATTTAAAAGTAAGCTTTTTTGAATTAGATGGAACTCCTGCTCCGTTTAGAAGAATGGATTATGAACCATTAGAGGGCAATTTTGAGTTACCTGAAAAATTCGATGAAATGCTTGGTATTGCAAAAATATTATCAGAAGATTTTAAATTTGCTCGTATTGATTTGTTTTCAGTTGACAGCAAGATTTATTTTTCTGAAATTACTTTGACACCATCATCGGGAATGATGCCATTATCTCCTGAAGAATATGATAGAAAGTTGGGCGATATGATTGAGCTGTAAATCAATCGGTATAATAGGCAGAGTTGATGAAAGACTTACAGACGGACAGACTATTAAAACTCGTATTTTAAGAGACGAGTTGAATAGGGCGAATTCTATTGCAAACATAGTTACTGTTGATTTATCTAACTATAAAAAAAGAGTATTTGTTGTATTTATTCAAGTTTTAGTTTGCTTTTTCAAATGCGATAACATCTTTTTGTTAGTTTCTTCAAATGGTATGAAGTTCTTTTTTCCGTTTATTTATTACATAAACAAGGTCTTTAAACGCAATATAATTCACGATGTCATAGGTGGTAATTTACAGAACTATGTTAGTGAAAAGCCAAAATGGAAAAAGTATTTAAACAGTTTTGGATACAATCTCGTTGAATTAGAGTTTATGAAAACAGAGTTGGAAAAGTTAGGTGTTAGCAATTGTGTTGCAGTTCCTAATTTTAAAAGACTAAATGCTATAAAAGAAAGTGAATTAAAAACGAAAATTACATATCCTATTAAATTATGTACATTCAGCAGAGTTGCAAAGGAAAAAGGTATATTAGTTGCAGTAGAAGCAGTTAATAAAATTAACTTGCAAGCAGGTAGAACTGTAGCAAGACTTGATATATACGGTCAGGTTGAAGAAGGTTTTGTTGCAGAATTTAATAAAGCTAAAGAATGTTTTTATGAGGCGATTAACTATAAAGGAATTGTACCTTATGATAAGAGTACTGAGATCTTGAAAGAGTATGATGCTTTATTATTCCCTACTACTCATAAAGGAGAAGGGTTTCCGGGTACAATTATTGATGCGTACGCCTCGGGACTTCCGGTAATAGCTTCAAGTTGGAAATATAATTCATATCTCGTTATAAATAATAAAACAGGATTTATTTACGATTACGAGGATACAACAGAACTAGATAAAATTCTGTCAAAGATAACCCAAAATCCAGAAAGTTTAATCTTGATGAAGAAAAATTGTCTTAAAGAGTATGAAAAATATAATCCTGATAATTTAATAAGAGAAATAACAGAGAATTATATAAAATAATTTTAAAGGATCAAAATATAAATGAAGTTTTTATTCGTTACTCCTTCTTTGTCAAATGGTGGTGCAGAAAGAGTTGTTTCAATTCTATCAAGTGAACTGACAAAACTCGGCCATCAAGCCGATATAGTAATATATTTTAAAAAAGATGAAGAATATGAAGTTAGTCAAAGTGTAAATAAAATCTATTTAGCAAATTCTGAATCAGATTATTTTAAAATATCTCATTTAAATAGACTTTTTTCATTGAGAAAGATTATTAAAGCTCAATCACCGGACTATGTAATACCCTTTTTATGGTATGTTTGCATACACGTCTGCGTAGCACTTCTTGGATTGAATTTTAAAATTATTCAAACTGTTAGGAATAATCCCTCAACTGCGCCGTATAAATCTTTATTAAGATTTATAAGAAATTTGTTTATTAAGCATTCTTATAAAATAATGGTGCAGAATAATGAACAAAAAAATTACTTTAACAAAAGACTTCAGAAAAAAATATTTGTTTTGCCGAATCCTGTAAGAGGCGATTTATTCGATGCTAAAAGAGAAGAAAAAGAAGAAAGACTAATTATTGCATCAGCGGGAAGATTAAATTTACAAAAAAATTTCTTTATGCTAATAGATGCGGTTGAAAAAGTGTCAATCAATCACAAAAATATCCAGCTTCGCATTTACGGGGATGGCGAACTTCGTCAAGATTTGCAAAAGTACATTGATGATAAAAAATCATCCGAATTTGTAAAACTTATGGGAAGAACAAATGATATGAAAGGTATGCTTTCAAGCATAGATTTGTATGTTCTTTCGTCTGATTTTGAAGGTATGCCTAACTCGCTAATGGAAGCAATGGCGGCAGGAGTACCCTGTGTTTCAACCGATTGTCCGACAGGGCCTTCTGATTTAATACATAATGGTGAAAACGGCTTGTTAGTACCTGTTAATAATAGCGAAGCGATGGCGGATGCTATTGAAAAAATGTTGTTTGAGCTTGATAAAAAAGAATTAGCTCAAAAGGGAAGAGATTTTGTTAAGTTTAATTATTCCCCTGAAATTATTGCAGAGAAACTCGTAGAAATACTTAAAAGTTAGGTGATTTAAAATAATTGTTTCAAGAAAAAAGATTGATAGAACAGATCAAAGATATTTATTAAACTTAGATAAGATAATGAACTTTTTTCTACTCTTGTATTTGTGTGCAATATCTGCTCATAAATTAGGTGAAGGCTTTGACGCTATATTTCTGAGAATAACTTTTGTTTTATATATTGGTTCGGTAGCATTAAACTTTCTGGTAGAAAAAAAGGGACTTTTATTAAACAACTATATTTTATGGCTCTTTTTATTTTTCGGTTTTTGTTATTTATCTTTTATATGGGCAAGAAACCAGAATGATTTAATGCTCCTGTCAAATACATTTATTCAAATTTTTGGCGTTGCAATAGGTCTTACACAACAATTAAAGAGCAATGAAGATATAATTAAATTGATTAAGTTAGTTAACTTGTCTTTAGTATATACCGCTATTTTATTGCTAATAAAAACGCCAAGCGAAAGTTTTGGTACAGATAGAATTGGTGATGTATTGGGTTTGCATTCTAATGCTATAGGGTTTAGATTAGCTACTGCAACCTTGTTATGTTTATTTTTATTTACCGAAGTTAAAAAATTCAAATGGGTTTATATGTTAATAGCATGCGGATTTTCAATTCTTGTTCTTCTTACAGGTTCCAGAAAATCTATTATTATGATTCTTCTTTGTGTATTTATATATGTTATTTTTTATAAAAGCAAAGAGCAAGACAGAACTGCTATTATTAAAAAGATGCTACTCGTTGGCGTCATCTTGTCATTACTTGTATTATTATGGTATTTGATGATGAATGTAGAGTTTTTTTATAATGTAATTGGCACAAGATTTGAGTCAATGCTAAATGCATTTTTAGGTACAGACACCGATGGTAGCATGAATGAGAGAGCATTTTTTGCAGAAAAAGCAATTGAGCTATTTAAGCAACATCCTGTTATTGGCTATGGTTGTAATAATTTTAAACAGTATATGAGAGAAATTGGTTATTCTCTTATTGCTTATTCCCATAATAATTTTACTGAACTATTGTGTACATTAGGTCTTATCGGAACATCAATTTATTATGTACCTTTAGCATTATTTGCTTGGAATATGATAAAAACTTATTTAAAATCAACCAAAAATACTTTAGGATTAGTTCTATTGATTTTTATGATGTTTACTTTTTTTACTACATCATATAACATTTACTATCAGACTGAGTTTTATTATATTTTCTTCATCTCATCATATATGTATGTGAAATTTAATCTTGAGGAGAAAAAAATTGATTAAAAATAAAAAAGAATTAAAAGAATACATCGAGTATGAAAAGAAAATTTATAAACAAAATAGTTTTCTAAAGACATGTGTTAAAGCTTTATTCGGAAGTGAAAAAGCAATAATCTATAAGTTTCAAAGGCGTTTAAGAAAAACAGAGTATTACTATAATTCAAATAAAAAGTTGAGATATATTTTGAGTTTGATGATTTTGAATAAAAAGTTTAGAAACAAGTATTCATTACATATTCCTTTGAATACTTGCGGTAAAGGCTTGAGAATAATGCATTTAGGTTCAATTTTAATAAACGGAAATGCTAAATTGGGCAAAGATGTTACATTACATATTAACACTTCAATTGTAGCTCAGGGTGTAACAGACGAGGTTCCAACAATTGGTAATGGAGTAGGACTTGGCGTGGGTGCGACAATTGTTGGCGGTATTACACTTGCAAACTATATTGCAGTTGGTGCTAATTCTGTTGTAACACATTCGTTTTACGAAGAAAATATTGCTATAGCAGGTAGCCCTGCAAAGAAAATCTCGAATAACGGCAGAAAGAATTGGTCAGGCAGTAAAGTTAATTAGTTTGCCGAAAAGGCATTAAGGAGTATTTATGTTGAAGAAATTTTATAATATTTTTATCAAGTATATTTGGTGTTCTAATTTAGAAAGAAAAAATAAGTATTTTAAAAAACAAGGTGCAAAAATCGGGGAAAATACAAAAATACTATCAAATGTAGATTGTTTAGGCTCCGAGCCATATTTGATAGAAATAGGAAAGGATTGTTTAATTTCTTCAAATGTAACTTTTTTAACACATGATGGCTCTACAAAGGTATTAAATGGTCTTAAAAAATTTGGCGATAAAAAGGTTGATTTATTTGGCAAAGTAAAAGTAGGAGATAATTGCTTTATCGGTATACGTAGTGTGATTATGAGAAATGTAACTATTGGAAATAATTGTATAGTAGGAGCGGGTGCAGTTGTTACTAAAGATGTTCCTGATAATTCTATCGTAGCAGGTGTACCAGCGAAAGTTATAGGTAATATTGATGATTGGTATGAAAAAGTTAAAGATGAAGTACACTTTACAAAAGATATGACACCGGATGAGAAAAAAGATTACTGCATGAAATACTTAATGTAATAATGTTAGATTTTTAGAGAGAAGGATTTTATGAAAAAACCATTATTATCTGTATGTGTGATAACTTATAATCAAGAAAAATACATAAAGAATTGCTTGGACAGCATTTTGATGCAGAAAACAAAATTTAGAATTGAAATTGTTGTTGCAGAAGACTGTTCTCCTGATAATACAAGAGATATTTTGCTTGAATACAAAGCAAAATATCCCGATGTTTTCAATCTTGTTTTACATGATAAAAATATTGGTGTTAATATGAATTCAGCTTCGGCAAGAGTAGCTGCAAAAGGTAAGTATCTAGCCTTTTTGGAAGGCGATGATTTTTGGATCGATGAAAACAAGCTTCAGATTCAAGTAGATTTCCTTGAAGCCCACCCTGAGTATAGTGCTATTGCACATAATATATATCATGCTAAACCTACCGGTGAAGTTATTGAAAGCACTATATATACGAAAAAGAATAAGTCATATACAATGAAAGATTTTATGAACAAACCTTTTTTTATACATGGTTGTTCATTGGTTGCAAGAAATGTTTTTGATGCAAGTAGCGAAAGGTACCAAGAATTACGAAAAAGTGTACCAACTATGGGCGATGTTATGACACAAGCAATTTTGTTTGATAAAGGCAACATTTACTATATGGGTGATAAAGTTATGTCTGCACATAGATTGACTAGCGTAGCAGACACAACAAGTTACACGCAATTGTCAAGAACGCAGCTGTTGAAATTTACATATATGTATCGTGATTTAACAAAAGCACTAGAAAAGTATTTTGATAATAAATATGATTTTACAAAAAAATATGCTTGTAGAGTTGGATTTGTATATTTTGCACGAGTTTTTCATAGAAACAAATATATAGTAGATAAAAATGATTTTAAGAAGCTTAGAAGCACATTAACGCCCAAGTTTAAATTAACGGCACTAATGTTTGCTTTTAAATATTTTGTTAAAGCAAGCACTGGAAAGGTTAAAAAATATGCAAAACGGATTAAAAAATAAAGTTTTCGGCGGGCTTGTTTGGAAAACATCTGAAAGGGTGTTATTAAATCTTTTAAATTTGGTTTTACCACTTTATTTAGCACGTATATTAGAGGTTGCTGATTTTGGTATCATTGCAATTATGACGGTGTTTATAAATATATCTAATACACTTATAAACAATGGGTTATGTAATGCTATCATTCAAAAAAAAGATAGTGATGAAATTGATAAATCTACTGTCTTTTGGATTCAGACGGGACTAGCAGTAACACTGTATTTTATTATTTTTATTTTTTCTCCAACTATTGCAGATTTTTATGGAATCCCTGAAATAAAAAATATGCTTAGGGTAATGTCGCTTTCTTTTGTTATTGGGTCATTCGCCGCTATGCAAACTACCGAGCTTAATCGGACAATGCAGTTTAGAAAAAGTTTTATTGCAAATTTTACTGCAACTGTTATTTATGGAGTAGTAGGAATTACACTTGGTAAACTTGGTTATGGTGCTTGGAGCTTAGTTTTTGCGAATGTGTTAAACAAATTAGCATTATGTGTTACTTTGACTATCGCTATTCATTGGAAACCTAGATTTCTTTTTTCATATGAAAGATTTAAAAATTTATTTTCTTATTCTTGGAAGCTTGGTTTAGGTTGGTTGATTGGTACATTGCATCAGGATGCATATACAATGGTTATTGGTAAAATTTTTAATAAGACAACTCTGGGTTATTACTCTAAAGCACAAACTTTCCCTAACCTTTTCTCAAAAACATCTACAGAAATAGTTTCAGGAGTTATATTTCCTGCTATTTCAAAGGTTCAAGAGGATAAAACGGAAGTAAAAGAGTTTACGAGAAAGCTTATATCGTTAGTTGCCTTTGTAATTTTTCCTGTTATGGCAGGACTTGCTGGAGTTGCAACAAATTTAGTTATTGTAATTTTAAAAGCAAAATGGTTGCCTAGTGTTCCGTTGTTAAGAATTTTTTGTATTTCTTTTGCAATAAACATATTAAGTAATGCAAATATGCAACCTTTTAATGCTATTGGCAGAAGTGATGTTTTTTTAAAATTTGAAATGGTTAAAAGAAGTATATCTATAGTTCTTTTGCTTATTGTCGCTCTTTGTTTCAATAATATATTGTTAGTTGCTTGTGTTGTTGCATTTATGGGTTTTGTATCATTGTGTATGAATTCATATGCAAATAAAAAAGTATTGGATTATAAATTGTCCGAGCAACTTTTTGATATTTTGCCAGTGGCAATATTTTCGCTTGTTATGTTTATGATCGTTTATATTATTGGTTTGTTTCTACCATTTTCTCCGTTGATATCTTTGATAGTTCAGGTAATTGTAGGAATATTAGTTTATTTGTTGCTGTGTTTTATCTTTAAAGTAAAGAGTGTGACTTTTGTTGTTAATATAATCAAAAACAAGCTGTCAAAAAAGGCGAAGTAAATGAAATTTAGGTTTTTAAAAGATAAAAACGAGTACATAACAATTCTTAAAAACATTGATAAAATGTTTCCGATAGCTTTAAGCGATAAGATTTCACTTGAAAGTCTGGCTGAAAAAACGATTTGTAACGGTAATGTACTTTGTTGTTATATTGATGGGGATTTTGCAGGTCAGATTGCTTTTTACTGCAATGACCTTGAAACAAAGGAAGGCTATTTTTCTACGCTGGCTGTTTTGCCGCAGTTTCAGGGCAGAGGAATCGCAAAAGCTTTATTAAAAGAGGCAGTTGAGGAATGTCGTAAAAGCGGGATGAAAACTGTAAGACTTTATACTCATAGCACCAATGCCGCAGCGATAAAAATGTATAATTCTTTTGGTTTTAAAGAAAAGACAAGCGACCGTGATGGTGATATTAAGTTTATTTTAGAAATTTAGAAGGTGTATCATTGAATATATTACTTACCTCTGTAGGAAGACGAGCTTATCTTGTTAAATACTTTAAAGAGGTTGTCGGAAAACTCGGACAAGTTCATGTTTGCAATTCCGATGATTTGACAATTGCTTTTAAATATGCTGATAAAAGCGTTATTTCTCCGCTTATTTATGATGAGAATTACATACCGTTTCTGATAGATTATTGTAAAAATAACGATATTAAAATAGTTGTTCCGCTTTTTGATATGGATGTGCTTATGCTTTCAAAACACAAAGCGGAGCTTGAAGAAATTGGCGTAAAGGTTATTGTGTCAGACGAAAAATTTGTATCCGTTTGCAATGATAAATGGAAAACCTATGAGTTTTTAAAAGAAAACGGTTTCAATGTGCCGAAAACTTATCTTTCGTTGGAAGAAACTCTTGAAGCAATTGAAAAAGGAGAGATAAGCTACCCTGTTGTGGTCAAGCCTCGTTTTGGTTGCGGTTCTCTTGCTGTGTCAATGGCAGAGAGCGAAGAGGGGCTTAAGTACTATTATCAGCGCAATAAACGCGCGCTTGAAAGAACATATTTAAAATATGAGTCCGCGACGGTGCAAGACAAAATTATTTTTCAGGAGAAAATTAAAGGTCAGGAATTCGGCGTTGATATCATTAACGACCTTGATAAGAATTTTGTTAATGCTATTGTTAAGAGAAAAATTGCAATGCGCGCCGGCGAAACTGATATTTCTGAGACCATTGAAAACGAGGCTATTTTTAATGTTGCTAAAAAACTTGGCACATTAAGCGGACATATTGCTAATCTCGATTGCGATATTTTTGTAAGTGATGACGGGAAGATTTATGTTCTTGAAATGAATGCAAGATTTGGCGGCGGTTATCCGTTTTCACATATGTCAGGTGTTGACTTGCCAAAGGCAATTGTTCTTTGGAGCGAAGAAAAAGAGCCTGAAAAAGAATTATTCCAGTATAAAACAGGCGAGGTATTTTATAAAGAGCTTGTAATTCAGGGAAGATAAAGGATTTTTATTATGATAAATGTAACTCGTTCGTCGATGCCTCCGTTTGAGGAGTATTGCGAAGAAATAAAAGATATATGGGAAATCCGTTGGCTTACAAACAATGGCGTAAAACATAGAGAATTGGAAGCAAAACTTTGCGAATATCTTAAAGTGGATAATACAACGCTGTTTGTAAACGGTCATATGGCACTTGAGATGGTAATTGCGGCAATGGGTCTTACAGGCGAGGTTATTACCACACCTTTTACCTTTGCTTCTACTACTCACGCTATTGTGCGCAACGGGTTGACACCTGTTTTTTGCGACATAAATCCAAATGATTACACTATTGATGTAACTAAGATAGAGAACTTAATTACTGATAAAACATCTGCTATTATACCAGTTCATGTTTACGGAAATATTTGTGATTATAAGTCTATTGAGAAAATTGCGAAGAAGCATAATCTTAAGGTTATCTATGATGCGGCTCACGCCTTCGGCGTGGAGGTTGATGGTAAAGGTGTAGGTTCTTTAGGTGATGCATCAATGTTCAGTTTTCATGCTACAAAGGTATTTAATACCATCGAGGGCGGTGCACTTTGTTATTGTGATGAAAGTTTGAAGCCGATTCTTGACCAATATAAAAACTTTGGTTTAAAAGGTCAGGAAGAAGTGTCGATTGTCGGCGGCAATGCTAAAATGAATGAGTTTGCAGCAGCTATGGGGCTTTGTAATCTTCGCCATATTGAGGAAGAAATCGAAAAACGCAAAGTAGCATACGATAGATATGTTGAGCGCCTTTCAGGCGTCAGCGGTATAAAGATTTGTGTCAATAAGGAAAATGTTAAACCGAATTACGCTTATTTTCCTGTTGTTTTTGACGGATATAAATATAATCGCGATGAGATTGATGTTAGATTAAAAGAAAACGATATTATTGCAAGAAAATATTTTTATCCGACTACAAATAGCTTTGATTGTTATGATTATGATGCAAACGAAACACCGATTGCATTGGATATTTCAAAAAAGGTACTTACACTGCCGATGTATGCAAGTCTTACAGTAGCTGATGTTGATAAGATTTGTGATGTGATTTTGGGATGATTATATGAAAAACGAAAGAATAATTGAACTTGATTACATAAGAGGAATAAGTTGTATCATGGTAATGTTATATCATTATACAACTAGATATTGCCAATCAATAAGTGATTTGAATTTTCCATTTCAATTCTCTTGGGGATATATGGCAGTCGCTTCGTTTTTTGTGCTAAGTGGATTTCTAATAATGTACAATTCAAAATCGGATACAAAATTTATATCTTATATAAAGAAAAAAGTAATTAGGCTTTATCCGGTATATTGGGTTTGTATGATTTTTACTGCTGTTATATGCTTGTTATTTTTATCCTCTCGCGCTGTTTCATTCAAAGAATTTATTATAAATTTAACTATGTTAAACGAACTATTAAAAGTAAAAAGCGTTGATGGAGCTTACTGGACTCTGTTACGCGAACTTATCTTCTATGTTTTAATCGGTATCGGTTTAAAACTGAATTTAAAAAATAAACTTCAGTATATATCTACGATATGGTTAATAGTTTTGTTTTCATTATATTTAATTAGTCTAAACTATGATAGTATAATCATTACTGGGTTGGAATATATAGTTATTTATAAGTACGGACAGCATTTCATTGCTGGAATGATGATATATTATATTTTAAAAGCCAAAGAATTAAAGAATTATATTGTTCCTGCAACTAATATTATTATGTGTGCTGTTTATAATTATTTTGCATTAGGTTTCTATTATACTGTGTTTTTTGTTGTATTAGTTGGATTAGTCACATTGTTTGTAATGAATGTTAGGTTTAAACTTTGGTCTGTAGATAATAGAGTAAAAGTAGCACTAAGACCTATTTCGTTTTTAGCATCAATATCATACACTGTTTATCTTATCCATCAGAATTTTGGCTATGCTTTAATAAATATTTTTGAAAAAATAGGCATTACTAATGAATTAATAATTTTAGTACCTGTCATTCTATCTATATTCATCGGTTGGTTATTAAACAAGTATGTTGAAAAACCTTCAACTAAATTTTTAAGTAAAATTTTAATAAAAGGATAATTTATATGTCAAAAAAAATATTTATAACCGGTGCGGCTGGATTTATCGGTGCTAATTTGGTTTTAGAGCTTTTGCGTTCAAATGAATCATTTCATATTATCGGTATCGATAATATGAATGATTATTACGATGTTTCTATTAAAGAATATAGGCTAAAAGAGATTGAGAATAAAGCAAGTGGCAATGATTCAAGCTGGACTTTTATAAAAGGTAACATTGCTGATAAAGCACTTATTGACAGCATTTTTGAAAAGCATCAGCCGGATATCGTTGTTAATCTTGCGGCTCAGGCCGGCGTAAGATATTCTATAGAAAACCCTGATGTTTACATTGAATCAAATCTTATCGGTTTTTACAATCTTCTTGAGGCTTGCCGTCATAATCCGGTTGAGCATCTGGTTTATGCTAGCTCATCAAGTGTTTATGGTTCAAACAAAAAAGTGCCGTATTCAACTGATGACAAGGTGGACAATCCTGTGTCACTTTATGCGGCAACAAAGAAGAGCAACGAGCTTATGGCTCACGCTTATTCAAAACTTTATAATATTCCGTCAACAGGACTTCGTTTCTTTACTGTTTATGGTCCGGCAGGTCGTCCTGATATGGCTTATTTTGGATTTACAAACAAGCTTTTGAAAGGCGAAACTATTAAGATTTTTAATTACGGTAATTGTAAACGTGATTTTACATATGTTGATGATATCGTCGAAGGTGTTAAACGAATTATGTTTAAGGCGCCCGAGAAGAAAAACGGCGAGGATGGTTTACCTATTCCACCGTATAAGGTATATAATATAGGAAACAACAATCCTGAAAATCTTCTTGATTTCGTTGATATTCTTCAGCAGGAATTGGTGCGTGCAGGTGTTTTGCCGAGAAATTACGATTTTGAGGCGCATAAAGAGCTTGTGCCTATGCAGCCTGGTGATGTGCCTATAACATATGCTGATACTACTCCGCTTGAACGAGATCTTGGATTTAAACCGTCAACACCGCTTCGCGACGGACTTCGTAAATTCGCTGAATGGTATAAACAATATTATGAAGTTAAGTAAAAAGCAAGTAGGGTTAATCGCTATTGGTTGCGTGTTGGCATTTATACTGATAAATTCAATGATGAATGGTGCAATATCGCAATGGATTTCAGAATTACCGAAGAAAATTTATCAATTATTTATACCTTATGGCAAAATAAAATGGTTAGATAATTTTTTGATTAACGAGATAAGAAAATTTGCGCATTTTGCAGAATATTTTGTTTTGGGAATACTTATAATTAAGTTTTATTATTACAAAAATAAAAGCATTCAAAGATTAGTCAATTGTATATTTATTTTGTTTTCGGTTTCTTTTTTGGACGAAACAATACAAATATTTTCGCATAGACAGTCGAAAATTACAGATATATGGCTTGATTTGTTTGGCGCGTTAAGCGGAATGTTTGTTTATATATTGTATAGATACTTAAAAAGAAAATTTTTAGATAGTAAAATTAGGAGAGAATAAAACAATGAAAATTGCTGTTGCAGGTACAGGTTATGTGGGACTTTCAAATGCTATACTTTTAGCGCAGAACAACGAGGTGTACGCAGTTGATATTATCCCTGAAAAGGTGGAGCTTATTAACAATAAAAAGTCTCCGATTGTTGATAAAGAAATCGAGGAGTATTTAGCTACAAAGGAGCTTAATCTTACAGCTACAACTG
Source organism: Acutalibacteraceae bacterium (assembly GCA_045122755.1). Taxonomy (GTDB): domain Bacteria; phylum Bacillota; class Clostridia; order Oscillospirales; family Acutalibacteraceae; genus RUG11462. Next base: position 16,285 of record JBGVHY010000163.1, read on the forward strand.
ATGATGAGATGGCATATAAAGATGCCGATTTCGTTATCATTTCAACACCGACAAACTATGATACAGAGAAGAATTACTTCGATACTTCTTCCGTAGAAGTATGTATCAAACGCGTTATGGAAATCAATCCTCAGGCAGTTATTATTGTTAAATCAACAGTGCCGGTTGGCTATGTTAAAACCGTAATTGAGGATTTAGGCGTTAAGAATATTCTTTTCAGCCCTGAATTTCTGCGTGAGGGCAGAGCGCTTTATGATAACCTTTATCCTTCCAGAATCGTTGTCGGCGTTCCTGTGGAATATCCTGAGTTAAAGGAAAAAGCAGAAGAGTTTGCGGGACTGTTAAAGCAAGGCGCATTAAAAGAAGATGTTTCTGTGTTGATTACAAACTCAACCGAGGCTGAGGCTATTAAGCTTTTTGCTAATACATATTTGGCACTTCGAGTGTCATTCTTTAACGAGCTTGATACTTATGCTGAAGTTCGCGGACTTAATACAAAACAGATTATCGATGGTATCGGTCTTGACCCAAGAATCGGTACTCATTATAATAACCCATCATTCGGCTACGGCGGCTATTGCTTGCCGAAGGATACAAAACAGTTGCTTGCGAATTATGATAAAGTTCCTAATAATATTATCAGCGCTATTGTTGAAGCAAATCGCACTCGTAAGGATTTTATCGCAGAGCAGATTCTCAAAAAAGGCGGATTCTACGGCGATAAAGGCGAAGGTATAAACGGTGTGCAGGGCAAAAAAGATTGCGTGGTAGGTATTTATCGTCTTACTATGAAATCAGGTTCTGATAATTTCCGTCAGTCTTCAATTCAGGGTGTTATGAAACGAATCAAAGCAAAAGGTGTTACGGTTGTTGTTTACGAGCCGACATTGAATGAAGAAGCTTTCTTTGGAAGCGAGGTTACTCATAATCTTAATGAATTTAAATCTCGTTGTGATGTAATCGTTGCAAACCGCTATAATGCCGACCTTGAAGATGTTTTAGATAAAGTTTACACAAGAGATTTATATTTAAGAGATTAGTATAGAGTGATTTGTTAACAGACTTTAATTTACAAATTCCAAATAAAAACAGGAGCTCTATGAACTCCTGTTTTTTAAAAAGATAGTTTTTCTTTATTTTGTTTTGTTTGTTAATAAGTCAATTGCATATTGAGCATATTCTGAAATGTATTGACCTTTTCTTGTAAGTATTGCAGGCTGTCTTAAATAAGCAGTGTTTTTAATCTTGATTATTTTAAGCTTTTTATCAGAAATTTCGCTGTCAACAAACTGTAAGGGAAGTATGGTAGCACCTACACCGCAAGATGCCATACTCCACGCGGTTGTTAGATTGATTACTTCTGCTGCGATGTCAGGATTTATGTCTGCCTTAATGCAGAGAGTTTCAAATAAGGTTCTCATATCTAAATTTTGACTTGCAACAACAAAGGGTATATTATTACATTCTTTGAAATCAATTTCTTTTTTGTCTTTTAATTCAGGATGATTATCTAACAACTCTTCTGAAACTACCAAGACTAAACTATCAGGCTCTATAAGAGTGACATCAAAAAGCGAATCATCAACAGGAAGATTGATTATAGCAAAATCGAACTTACCTTCTGCCGCTTCTTTTCTTAAGATTTCAGTTCGCGCTTCTGCAAGTTTGATTTGTATTCTGGGAAATTTTTTTCTTATTTGCTTTGTTATTTTTGGTATTAAATAAGAACTTCTGAATGGAGTGATACCGATAACAAGCTTTCCTTTTTCGCCCGATTTGTACATTTGCATAGAGCGCAGAAGTTGTTTTTCTTTGTAAATAAGTTCTTTTGCTTCTTTAATAAAATGCTCTCCTGCTGCAGTTAATATTGCAGATGTATTGTTGCGGTTGAATAATTGTATTCCTAATTCAGTTTCCAAATTCAAAATTTGTTTACTAAGAGCAGGTTGAGATATATTAAGTTTTTCAGCAACTAATGAAAAATTTCCTGTTTCAGATAAGAGAATTGCATATTGCAACTGACGGGAATTCATTTTCACACCAACCTTTATAAATGTACCTTTATAGGATAACACTTAAAACAATTAAAAGCAAGTATAATATAAAAAATAGGTATTGACTTTTTGGATAAAACGCGTATAATATAACTTAACAGATATAGTTAATATAACCAAAAAGGAATTTCAAGAAATTGTGTTTTTTTCAAAAAGTAATTTATTTTGCATTATATTTGTGCTGTTGTTTAATTTTGCAAAGAAATTAATGACATACTTTTAAAAATTAGACTAAAGTGTGTCACAAAAATATTACTTAAAAGATTAAAACACAAGGAGGGTTAATTATGATTAACCTTACAGGAAAAAAATTGCTTGTAATAGGCGGTGCTTTTCAACATTGTAAATTAGTAGAAGCTGCAAGAAGTATGGGCGTTATTACTTATGTAACTGATTATTTGCCTGTAGAGGAAGCACCTGCGAAACAGATAGCCGATAAGTATTATATGCACAATATTACCGATATTGATGAAATTGTAGAAATGTGCAAGCAAGAGGGAATAGACGGCGTAATTTCTACATCGCTCGATGCATGTCAGCGACCGTATTTTGAGGTTTGCGAGAAACTGGGAGTACCTTGTTTTGGTACTAAAGAGCAGTTTTACATACTTACAGATAAAACAGCATTTAAAAAGTGCTGTAATGAAAATGGTGTTGACGTTATTCCTGAGTATCAGATTTCCGATTTTGAAACAGTGGAAATTTGTGATAAAAATGTTCAGTTTCCTATACTTATAAAGCCTTGTGACAGCCGCGGTTCACGAGGTCAGTCAATTTGCAACACTTATGAAGAAGCAAAAGAGGGCATTGAGTTTGCACAGTCTGAAAGTGCGAGCGGTAAAATAGTAATTGAGAAATATATGGGACAAGCTAATGATTTTTCGATGACTATTTTGGTTTTAAACGGAAAATTATATCCGTTTAGAACGGTTGACAGAATTTTAGGTAAATATGAGGACGGTCTTGACAAACTTGCAGTAGGGTCTGCTTCACCGTCAGTCTTTACCGATATTTATATGAAAAAAGCCCATTCAAAAATCGAAAAATTCGTAAAGGCAATTGGACTTGTAAATGCACCTATTTTTATGCAGGGATTTGTAGATGGTGACTGTGTAAGATTTTATGACCCCGGTCTTAGACTTCCGGGTGGCGAATATGAACGAATGTTCAGCAGTGTATTTGGCAAAAATCCTTTGTATCCGCTTATTGAGTTTGCTTTAACAGGCAAAGTATTGGAAGATAGCATCGAAATGAAAGAAAATGATGTTTGGCTCAACGGAAAGGTTGCAGCACAGGTTTTGCCTACATTAAAGCCCGGCGTTATTACGTCTATTAGAGGAATGAGAGAAATTATAAATCATAAAAATGTAGTTTCTGCTTTCTCGAGATACAGAGAGGGAAACAAAATTTTGCCTACACATAATGTAAATCAGCGATTCGCTGAAATTGATATTGTATGTGATAGTAACGAGGAAATGGCAAAGATTGTTGAGTGGATTTACAATACGCTTGAAATTACTGATGAAAACGGCGACAATATGATTGTATCGAGGTATGACCCAAAATGTTTTATTGAGCGTAATGCTCTTTAAAATATAATTTAAAAAGAAAAGGAAGTGCATATTTTGCCAGTTGAATTAATTTATCTTCTGATTGTATTTGTAGTAGCAATTATCGGCTTTTCTCTGCTTAAAAGACCGCTTTATGAATGTATGATTGCGGCTTTTGTAGCATTAGTTGCTGTTACGGGAACATGGAGCAACATAGGAACTTACATTTGGGAAGCTATGATTGAATCAAGTTTGTATGTTATTATTGTGTTTGTTGTTTCGGCGGCGTTGCTTTCAAAAACAACTATTATGGACGACTGTATCGCAATAATTCTCTCTATCTTCGGTCGTTTCAGAGGTGGCGCAGGTTTTGTAGCAATTATCGGTAGTACATATATGGGTTCTCTCTCAGGTAGCGGTCCAGGTAACGTTGCTACAACAGGTGTGTTTACTATCCCTGCAATGAAACGTTCGGGCTTCCCTGCACATCTTGCGGCAAATGTAGAAGCGCACGCAAGTACTATGGGCAATATGATTCCGCCTGCAGGTATGATTGCTATTGCTTTTGCAGCTCTTGATTTGCTTTATCCAAATACATATACAATGTCACAGTATTGGATGCTTTTATGGGGAATTGCTATTTGGTTTGTCGCTCAGCGTATTATTACTCTCTATTTTATGTGTCGTTATTATAAAGTAGAGCCAATGAAAAAAGAAGACATTCCAAGTATAAGAAAGTCGTTAAAAAAAGGTTGGAAAGCAATTTTCTTACCTATTGTAGTATTTGCGCCTTTCTTCTTGACTAACAGTTTTGAAGAATTTTTTGTATCTCGTCTTGGTGAAGACGGAGCAAAAGCATTTTCAGGAAGTATTTTATCGTTCATTCCTTCTTTGATAGTTATTTGCGGTGTGCTTTTATCGGGTAAAAAGACTATTAAGGAAATGACAATAAAATTTGATTATAAAGCTATTTGCAAAGGTATGAAGAGTGTAGTGCCTACATCCTGTCTTGTTTTGTTTGCTTACTTTGTAAGTAATTTACTTGAAGATATTGATGTTGGAACTGCTATTGGCGAATACATCAGCAGCTTTAATCTTCCGCTTATTGCAGTAGCACTTATCTTGCCGTTGTTTACTGCAATTTTGGGTATGCTCATCCCTGGTTCAACACAGATTAAAATTTTCGGTGGTATTATTATTGCTGTTATTGCCGCTGCAGGCGGTAATCCAATGATGGCGGCAGGTATGCTTCCTTGTATTTGCGGTGCTATGCACGGCGTCACTCCGCCATATTGCGCTTGTGTTTACACAGGTATGGGTATCGCACAATCGGAATTAGCCCCAACTCTTAAAAACTGTATAATATGGATTAGTGTACATTATGTATTATCTGTTGTTATGATAATGGGTTGGTTGCCGGTTTACGGATTGATAGGATAGGAGGACAGATATGAGAGAAAAGATATATAAAATAATTAATAAACTTTACGGTGTTCTTATGACTGTCTCCTTTTTCGGCGGCGCTCTGCCGTTAGTTGCTTATATTGTAGCTATGATTATCGGCGGCTCTATCGGTGAAAAAATAGCGGTATTTGCTTCTGAAGAATTTTATCCTTATGTGTTTGCACTCGCTTCAATCGCAGTCGTGGTTGGATTGATTGCAATGTATGTAGGCAAGCAAGAAGGCTTGTCAGTTAAAAGCTTTGGCGAAAAAAAAGACGAAGATAAAGACGAAAAAGCAAAATAAATTCAAAAAATATCCACTCGAAAACCGAGTGGATATTTTTCACTGTTGGTGTTTTATATGGATAAATATGAAGAATTAAAAAGCATAATTCAAAACGCTAAACATATTTGTGTGTTTACGGGTGCGGGGATAAGCTGTCCGTCGGGGATACCCGACTTTCGCTCGGCTGATGGGCTATATAATCAGGACGGATTAGGTCATTACACCCCTGAGCAGATTATTTCACACTCATTTTTTGTTGCGCATACTGATATGTTTTATCAGTTTTACAAGGATAAAATGATTTATGAAAATGTAAAGCCGAACTTGGCACATATTTTCTTTTCTGAGCTTGAGAAACAAGGCAAAAAGGTGAGCATAGTTACGCAGAATATCGACGGCTTACATCAAGCGGCTGGCAGCACAGAAGTTTTTGAGCTTCATGGCAGTATTCATCGCAATTATTGTATGTCTTGCCACCGGTTTTATGACCTTTCACATATTGTTAAAAGCGATGGCGCACCGCATTGCTTAAAATGCGGCGCAGTGGTAAAACCCGATGTTGTTTTGTATGAAGAATCGCTCGATGATGCAACCGTAAACGGTGCTGTTAAGGCAATTTCCGAGTGTGATTTGATGATTGTTATAGGCACTTCGCTGACAGTTTACCCAGCGGCTTCATTTATTCGATATTTTGCCGGTGATAAAATAGTCCTTATCAATAAATCCGCAACGCAGTATGACAATATCGCTGATTTGACCTTTAATGAAGATGTTATAAAAGTAATTGAAAAAATAAAATAATTTTCTAAAATTCATTTTCTTCTGCATCTTATTAGTTAGGTGAAAAAAATTGAACAAGGAAATAATAATTCTATCAAAAACCGCAAGGTTTTAATACCACTTTTGATTTATCAAAAATACCACTCTGTGCAAAGCACCGAATATCACTAAACAATTACTACCCGAAAAAGAGTATTTCGTTTTCTCTTCTTCGGGTAGTTTTGTCTGATACTTTTGCAAGCAGGGAATTTGTGCGGCAAATTCCATTTTAATTATAGATAACTGTCCTAAAGGAACTTGCTCTATTGAACTCCTTATTTTTTAATCCATATTATCTGTAAGTAGCATTATTGATACGATTGCGGCGAGTGGTGCGGTTTCGGTTCGTAAAATTCGCTTACCGAGGGTTGCGGTTCTTGCGCCGTTTTGCTGCAAAAGCTCAACCTCTTCTTCCGAAAATCCGCCCTCCGGTCCGATAAAAATGCAGATGTTTTTATGTGCTTCTTTATCAATTATCTCGTTTAACTGTTTGCCGCCGCCTTCGTAAAAAAGAATGCCTAAATCGTTGTTTT
>JBGVHY010000164.1:0-5744 GCA_045122755.1 Acutalibacteraceae bacterium
ATCTATACATGATGCTTCGCATATTGCGCGTTGCGCATTAGTTCCGCCTGTAATGCAGTCGAATAAATACTATATTGAGCCGGCGAAAAAGCAAAAACACATTGCAGTTGTCGGCGGAGGTATCGGCGGTATGGAAGCCGCTATTGTATGCGCTAAACGCGGTCATACTGTCACTCTTTATGAAAAATTAACAGAGCTCGGCGGTGTATTTATCGCCGCTGCTGCACCTTCCTTCAAAGAAAAAGACCGCGATTTGATTGCCTGGTACAAACGTGAAATACAGAAATACCCGACAATCAAAGTTAAGGTTAATACTAAAGTTACCAATGTTACTAAATTGAAGGCTGACGATGTAATCATTGCAACAGGCGCTGTTCCGAATAAGGTTAATGTAAGAGGCTCGGAAATAGGAATTGAAGCGATTGACTTTTTACTCGGCAAGCGTAAGGTCGGCGAAAGAGTTGTTATTATCGGCGGCGGTCTTACAGGCTGTGAGATTGCATACGAGCTTTATTTACAGGGCAAAAAACCGACAATTGTTGAAATGAAAAACGACCTTATAGTTTCGGATAAAATCTGCCTTGCAAACTCAAGCTACTTGCGTGACTTCTTTAATGCAAACAAAGTGCCTGTTTACCTTGAAACATCGCTTGATGCTATTCATTCCGACGGCGCTATTGTTAAGGGTAAAGACGGCAGAACATTTAAAATTTACGCTGATAATGTTATCATTTCAATAGGCTACAAGCCGAATCCGATTGCAAATAAATCAAAACGAGTTCACATTGTAGGTGACGCTGATAAGGTAGGCTCATTGCGTACTGTTATCTGGCAGGCTTGGGATGTAGCGATGAAACTGTAATTAGAAAGGATTTTAATATGCAACTGACTGAAAGACAACAACAGATTTTAGACGGTGCTGAAGGTGTAACATTGGCAAAGGTTATGAAAACCCTTGTTATGTACGGAGAAGCCTTCGAGGCTGAGAAAATGGTGCCTGTCACATCAAAATACAACCATCTTGTAACCTCATTCGGTCTTGGTGTTATGTCCCCTGTTTATGACCTTATGCAGCAGCTAATTGATGAAGGTGTTGTATCAGGTCAGAAATTCTCGGTTGACCCACGACCGCTCGATAAAAATGTTCCTAAAAACTTTTTGCAGAATCTCATATTTAATAAATTTATGTATAACAAACAGGATTTTTATGAAGGTCAGCTTAAAGCTTTAGGTCTTATGGACGAGAATGCCTTCACCTGCGCTTGTTATATGGACGAGGTCGGCAACAAGCCTAAAAAGGGTGATGTGCTCTCATGGGCTGAGTCTTCTGCAGTAGTTTATGCAAACTCGGTACTCGGCGCGCGTTGCAACCGCAACTCTGGCATTATGGATATTATGGGCTCAATCGTAGGATATGTTCCTTATTTCGGATTGCTTACCGACGAGGGCAGAAAGGCAAGCTGGATTGTAAGAATTGAAACAACCAAAAAGCCTGAGGCTCAGCTGCTCGGTTCAGCTATCGGTATGAAAGTAATGGAAGATGTACCTTATGTTATCGGTCTTGATAAATGGATTGGTGACGAGCTTAATGATGAAGCTTGCACTTATCTTAAGGATTTCGGTGCGGCTACTGCCTCAAACGGTGCAGTAGGTCTTTATCATATTGATAATCTTACCCCTGAAGCTAAGGAGCAAGGCAAGGATTTGATTTTGAATGACGCTCAGGAATACATTATTGATGATGCCGAGCTTGAGCGTGTTAAAAACAACTATCCGATGATTTGGAAGGATCCCGATTCAAAACCTAAGCTTTGCTTTATGGGTTGTCCGCATATGAGCTTGCAACAGCTTAAGGATTGGACTGACAAGGTAGAATCAGCGCTCAAGGAGTCAGGCAAAAAGAAGGTTGTTATTCCTACGGTATTTACTGCCGCTCCTGCGGTTATTAAAGAGTTTGAGAAGACAAATTACGCAGCAAGACTTCGTGCAACAGGTGTTATTGTTTCTTTCATTTGTCCGCTTATGTATATGAACAACCCGCTCTGCGCAAAAATGCCTGTTATTACTTCATCAAATAAGCTTCGTACATATACAACTGCACGTTATTATACCGATGACGAAATTTTAGCGCAGATTACAAAGGGAGGAAAATAGAATGAAAAAGTTTAAAGGACGCATTGTAACTCCCGGTACTGTAACCGCAAAAGCTGTTGTAACGCACGAAGGGTTTAACACGCTTGCATCTTTGCAGAAAGCTTTGCAGTTTGGAGATAAAACTGCTAAATGTAACGACCAGAATAACACTGAGCTTTTCGGCAAACCGCTTGCAGGCAATGCGCTTTGCTTGCCGCAGACAATCGGCTCGACAACAGGCGGATTGGTAATTTACTGTGCTTGTGCTATGAAACGTCAGCCTGCTTGCCTATTATTCTCTAATCATATTGACTCACTTGCCGCTGCCGGCGCAGTGCTCGCAGATGTATGGGTTGAGGATGTAACAATGCCGGTTATAGATTGTTTGGGTGATGAGTTTTTAGAGTATGTTAAAGACGATATGACAATCACCATTGAAGAAGACGGAACGGTAATCGTAGATTAAATCAATAAATTCAAGGGTGCATTTTAAAAATGCACCCTATTTTTTAAATTTTTTCTAAACTTGACATTTAACATCAAATATGGTAAATTATAATTACCAATTTTTATTTTTAGGAGGAATAAAAAATGAGAATATCATTAGTATTAGGATTTATTGCAGCTCTAGTCTGCACAGTTCTTATTTTGATACTTGTAACACCAAAATCAAAAAGAGAAACTTTACCAAGCTTTTTTCGATTTTTGCACGACCTTTTTAATTTCAAATGGCTGATAATTGAAAAAATTTTGAAAACTTTGTATATCTTTAATACAATATTTCTTATTGCATTTGGATTTTTTGCAATATTTGAAGTTGGAAGTTACAGAGGAAGTTATGCCTTAGTTGGATTACTGATTATGATTCTCGGTCCTATTGCTCTCAGAATTGTTTACGAAATTATTATGATGTCTATTCTTCTTGTTAAAAATGTTATTACAATTAACAACAAGTTGAAAGAAGAAAACGAAATTTCTAAAGATGAGCCTTTCGAATCAAATTTCAAACAGTACACAAAATCAGATTTTAATTCAAACCGCAATAATCAGTACGTACAACAGAATCCACCGTCATACGGTAACAACAATCGCCCATCTTATGGTAATAATCAGTCATATTACAGCAATAATCAGCAGTCAACAAGACAGATTTTCTGCAAGAACTGCGGAACTGCTTATAATGCCGATTTAGGTGTTTGCCCTAACTGCGGAAGCAGTAATCACAATCACTATTAACCATTTAACTCACACTCCCACGTTCGCAAAGAGCGTGGGTTTTATTATTTTTATAAAAACTATTGACAAATATATCGGCAGCTGATATAATATGCTCGTCAACCGATATATCGGATAGCGATATATCGCCAATTGTAATAGTATATATCGGAGGAATGAATATGGGAAATCCAAAGAATCAACCGCTGACAGAAGCGGTATATTATATTCTGCTCTCGCTTTATAAGCCGCTTCACGGCTACGGCATTATGCAGAATGTCAAAGAACTTACAAACGGCAGGCTAAACCTGGGTGCAGGAACGCTTTACGGCGCGATAAACACATTGCTGAGCAAAGAAATGATTATTGAATATTCAAGCAACTCGGCTAAGAAGGAATACCTTATAACTGAGCTTGGCAAGCAAATAGTTGAAACCGAGCTTAAAAGACTAAAAGAGCTTGTTAAAAACGGTGAAGAATTATTGGAGGGAAACAAATGAGCAAGATTAAGAATGACAATACAATGACCGAATTTAAATTATTTTTAGATTTTGATAAAGAGCTTGCATATATCAATGAAATGAACAAAAACGGTTGGAAATTAGTCTATATAAAATGGGGTTGTTACTACACCTTTACCAAAACCGAGCCTGATGAATATTTTACAATTCTTCATGCCGAAAGCAAGGAAAACATCTCAAGCATAACTGCTTTTGCCGCGCAATGCGGATATGAAAATATTCCGCATACTATGGACGGTTTCGGCGAAATGCTGTACCTTACAGGAAAGAAAGACGAGGTTTCTAAGGATTTTGTATCCGACTCTCAGTCGCAGATTGAAACTTATAAAAAAATTCATAATAAGATGCATGCTTTTAGTATCATTTACATCATCTTATGTGCAATGTTTGTTATTGAAGAGCTTTTTATCGGATTTCTTGCTTTTACAAGTGATTTTGATGCAGGTTTATTAGGATTATTCACCGTAATGACTCTGATTTTCATTTTCTTTATCGGCGCTACTATCACTATTTTAAAAACAACACGCAATTTTAAGAAAAAAATCAAACAGTTACAAAAAGAAAGCAATATTTTTGAATAAAAGTTAAAAGACGGTTCGTAATTGAACCGTCTTTTGCTATTTTAATATATCATAAATCTCTTGCAAACTATGTATCTCATAATCGGCAACCGCGTCAGTGTTGTTCTCAAAGTGTTTCGGATTAAACCAGCAGGCTTTTATACCCGCATTATTACCGCCTTTGATGTCTGATGAAAGGCTGTCACCGATAATAATTGCATCTTCATTTTTAAAATCAGGGATTTTTTCAAAAACCGCATTGAAAAATTCTTTCTGCGGTTTGACGTAGCCTAATTTTTCAGAAATAAAAATTTCCTTGAAAAATTTCTTAATTCCTGAGCTGTTCAATCTACCCTCTTGCACAACATAAGTGCCGTTTGAAACAAGATAAAGCTCATATTTTTCCGACAAGTTTTCAAGCAATTCATAAGCGCCGTCAATAAAGAAATGTCCTTTGCTTAAATTCTTTTCATATTTTTCTTTAGTCTCAGCTGCGCTACAATCCACACCGAGCTCCACGAATAACTGCGCAAATCGGTTTACAAGCACTTCGGCACGCGTTAACTCGCCTTTTTCAAGCCTTTTCCACATAGATGCGTTAATCTCGCTGTAACGCTCTACCGTTTCGCTCGTAGGCTCTATTCCCTGCTCGGCTAAAGTTTTGCTAACCGCAGCCGCCTCAGCCTTTTTAAAATCCAAAATTGTATCGTCAAGGTCAAAAAACACCTTTTTTATCATAAAAAGCACCCCTTTGGGTTAATTATATGCTTGTGTTAAATTAGGGACAAATTTAGCCTCCCTTGCCCTAAAGGGAGGGGGACCGCAAAGGCTCCCTTGCCTAAAGGGAGCTGGCAAAACCGAAGGTTTTGACTGAGGGATTCTTAGCGGTGGAGGGATTCCTTAACAAGTAAATCAATATACTCACAAACTCTTCTGAAATTACTATTAACTTCATTATTTGGTATTCGAATTACTGTCAAGTTTCTATTTTCTATTATTTGTGTTCTAATTTTATCTTTCGATAATCCTTTTTCCTCATAATGTTGTGAACCGTCGAGCTCAATTATAAGTCTTGCTTCGTGACAATAGAAATCAACAATATAATTATCTATAACTTTTTGCCGCAAAAATCTTATCGGATATGTGCGCAAGAAATCGTACCACAAATGTCGTTCTTCTTTAGTCATATTCTTTCGTAGATTTTTTGCGTTGTCTGTTAGTTTTGGGTTATGTTTTCGTTCCGCATTATATCCCTCCGTCTTTGCCTACGGCAAATCCACCTCCCTTTAGGCAAGGGAGGCTCTCGTTTTCAACT
>JBGVHY010000165.1:0-6778 GCA_045122755.1 Acutalibacteraceae bacterium
GTTTAGCAATAAATTTTAAAGAAAGGGGCGATAATATGGCTCAAAAATCATGTGAATTAAGAGTAATTTCATATTATACATACGCTGATGGACGTGTAGCACTTTGGAATGATTTGTCTGAAAGCGAAAAAATAAAGATTCGCAAAGCTCAGGCGAAGCAAAGTGCAAATGTGATGAGCGAATATTATCGCACGCATAAAACAGAGTTTTATAAAGGTTTATAGAAAGGAAGTGAAATAAATGAGTTATGATAATTTGTTGTTGTGGTGTTACGGTCAGTCAATAGTACTTTCGTTAGCGTTTGGTGTTTTGATTACTGTCGGGATTTATAAGCTTACTAATTGTTTTGGCAAACAAAATCCGAAAGTCAAGATTGTTGCCGAACTTGTTGAAACTCCTAAGCACCATCCGAATCAGGACAGGCTGTTTACAGATTTACTCTGTGGAAAATTTGATATTAAATGAGGTGAATTAAAAGTGAATTTTCATGAGAAAAAGAAAAAGCCGCCGACCGAAGTCGACGACCTTAATCAATGCAATGATATTATAACCGATTATTTGAAATTTGTCAAGCCGCCGACTGCAGCAGCCGAGGAAGTACTTAGGAAGATTGATAATCAAGAGCTGTTGTCTGCGGTCCTTGAGTACATAGCGATGCGGGCCGAAATCAAAGATAAGATGTCTTCAAGGTCGGTTAAGATGTTCGTTAAGAAGCTTGATGACATCTGCGATTTGCAAGGAATCACTCCGCTGGACAGGCTATCTGTAAAGCTTGAAATGATATCAAAGGCGGTCAGCGGTGGATGGAAGTCAGTGTTTCCGCTTAATCAAAGCGAACTTGATTTTATCAAGCGAAGTTATAAAAAGCCTTCGTTTGATTTGAATGAGATAAAATGCAGGATTAATAATTTTGATGATTAGAGGTGAGTTTGTGAAAAGAGAGCCTATATTCATTCCGTACAATGTTATGATTCCGCGTAACAATAAGTTCCGAGTTAATATGAATAATGAGGTTGTGCGGCATTTAATTGCGATTTATAAGCGCGATAATCGTATACCTTATTTTGACCCGTTATCTGACGAGCAACGAGCGGCTTTCGAGAAAATAATAATTCGCGCGAATATCGATGACCGCGACAATATGGTTGTTGCGCTCGAAAAATTCAAACAAGCAATGAATACTCCTGAGCGCGGTTATACATCGGCAGATGTTCAGGCGCTGAGAGATAAAATTTTAGGTAAAGAGGTAGGATGAAATGAGTAATAAATTGATCCAAATTGAAGTAGCAAAATTATATCCCCATCCAAAGAATCCGAGACTTGATGTTGGGGATGTTACAGAGTTAGCTGAAAGTATTAAGGCTAAAGGTATTTTACAAAACTTAACCGTTGTACCAGGCGGCCCCGGTGTGCCGGACGGTGTGGATGGATTCACAGTAATTATCGGTCATCGCAGACGCGCCGGTGCTATTGAAGCAGGGATTGAAACTGTTCCTTGTGCGGTAGTGGAAATGGATGAAAAAGAGCAGGTTTCGACTATGCTGCTTGAAAATATGCAGAGGAACGACCTTACGATATATGAGCAAGCCCAAGGCATTCAGATGATGCTCGACCTCGGCGATACAGTTAAAGATATTTCGGAAAAGACAGGCTTTTCTCTTTCTACTATTGACCGCAGACGAAAACTTTTAAATCTTGATAAGGACAAGTTTTGTGAAACGCAAAGTAAAAATGCTACACTTGAGGATTACTTGAAGGTAAGTGAGATTGAAGATGAAAAAGAGCGCAATATAGTGCTTGGATTTATCGGTACGAATAATTTTGAATATCAGCTTAAAACGGCGCTTGCAAATCAAAGAAAAAAGAACTTGAAAGAAAAAATTATGGCGGTTATGCCGGAGGATGCTATTATCGCCACAAGTTATAATGATTTGCCTGTATACAGTGAACGAGAGGAAGTTGAAACAATCTATTATCATAACAACTTAAGTGATGAAAGGATTAACGAAATAAAGAAGGAGCTTTCGGAAATCGTTAAACCGTATGTATATTATAATGGATACTGCATTGGTATTTATAAAAAAGTTGCACCTAAAACAGAAAAGGTAGACGAAGAAGCGGACAAAAAAATTCAGGCAGAAGCAGAACGCAGGGAAAAGCTCAATGAATTGAATAAGACTTGTACCGCACTAAGAAATGAGTTTTTAAAATCGTTTACTCCGAGTAAGCAAAATCTTGAAAAGGTAATCAAGTTTAATGCGATTACAAGAAAATTTGATGGGTGGAATGAATATGAGCCTGAGGACTTATGTAAGTATTTAGGCGTTGAATATGAAAATGAAGATGAAGATGAAGCTGATTACGATTATGATATCTTAAAGCTTCAAGAGTGTATTGAAATTAGTCCTATTAAGACTCTTTATTATCAAGCAGCATTGTCGATAATCGGTGAAAATTTAACTGCTCATCAACATTGGAACGGTGAATATCTCGGTGACAAAGATTTAGATGTAGTGTACGAAGGATTAAAAATCTTGGGTTATCAGATGTCTGATGATGAGCAAAAATACATAGACGGTACACACGAATTGTATGCGCAGGAGCAGGAAGATGATTAATATTAATTGTGATGTCTGCGGTAAAAAGGTTGAAGCTGATGCGGTGTTTGCTAAGCTAGAATTTAAGCCTAAATTGCCACAGAATATGCGGGGCAAAACCGAATTTGAATTTTGCGCCGGCTGTGCGACAACGCTTTCAAAGGTAATTGAAAATAAAATAGTATTCCCGAAGTAGCGTCGGGAAAGCAATGAGGTAGACAAAAATGAAAACTAAAAAGATAATTGATTTATGTAAGAAGCAGAATGTTTTAATTCTGATTGACGACAAAAAAAGTGAACTTCAATGGGTTTCTGACGGAAAAGCTATATATCCTTTGCTTGGACTTCCTAAATTTAGTCTTACACAGTTATGTTTAACTTATGATATTGATACAAAGAAACAGGATAAGATGACTCTGCAGGTATGGAACACGCTGCCACTCGATTTTGATTTTTCCGACAACGGTGATGAAGATAGTGAATGTTGTCAAAGTGTTGATTTCGGTTTTGCTTTTGATGACAGCTCGGCACTGCCGCTCAAGACTAAAGACGGTATCAACTTTGTAGATAAAAAGTATTTGGCGCCGCTTTCTGATGTGCAAAGCGAAGTGAGAATTTATACCCGTTATGATGTCAGCGGTCGCATGTACTTCGTGCTGAAAGTAGGATTTATGCTTTACGGCGTTGTTACACCGATGAAGAACATAGTAAACGAGCATTTTATTGCTGAACTTGAAAGACTTACAAATCTTTGTAAAGATGCAATGAACAATAAAATTGAAGTTGTAGATGGAATTGAGGAGTAAGTTACAATGGCAAGTAAATATGGTTGTATTTGCAGATTTTGCGGAAAAGAGTTTTTTTCCTCGGATATGATGAAGGACGTTTGCAACCTGAAGAAGTGTCAGGAACGTTTAAAATTATCGCTTAAATATAAAGGTAAGGCGAGATTTTCGATTGCTCAGGTTGAACGACGGGCTATTGATGAATCTAAACGTCTTAATAAAACGGTAACCTACGGTCAGATGAGTTTATTACTTGATACCGGAATTAAAGTATTTTAGTTGTTCTCGGATTCACCTCCTGGATTATAAAGGGTAGCGGTCGGCATTCAGTCGGCCGCTATACCGCACCGTCGGCGGACGAGCCGACATCTTCCCATTGAGCGGAAGGCAGTACCTTAATTATAAAATATGCACAAAATTGAAGGGCAGCGGACAGGCTGCCTAATCGGGCTTGTATTGCGTATTATCTTTTGGTCTTAGAATCTATATAAAGTTTTATATTTTTATACAAAAAAGGGTTTTTCAATCTTAAAAAACGGAGTTTTCAAAAAATGGGAAAAAGAGTTATTAACAGAAAGCAGACATTTGAATACGGAGTTTATAAAGAAGTTGAAATTTTTCCTGTTTATGCCGGCACGCATACAAAGGTTCGATGTGAAAAAAGTAAAGAGAGTCGAAAATCACAAAAAGAACTCAACAAGAAAAACCGCATTACTAAAATTCTTCGATTGTTAAGAGATAATTTTTTTAAAAAGTCATATTTTATCACGCTTACATATGCGCAGCAGTTTGTTCCAAAAACCGTTGAAGAAGCACAAAACGAATACAAAGATTTTATGAAAAAACTGCGAAAGGCATATAAAGAGGCAGGTAAAGAGCTTAAATATATGGCTTGGGTAGAAAAGGGAGTTGAAAAAGGCAGACTTCATCATCATATCGTTGTATCAGGCGGACTTAAAAGAGAGGCTTACGAGGAGTTATTTCAAAAAGGCTGGGTTAATGTGAGAAAATTAAAGCCCGGACTTGATGATTTTTTAGGTTTAGCGGAATATTTCGCTAAAGACCCGAAAGGCAAGAGAACATTTACTTGCTCAAAAAATCTTGATAGGACTTGTCTTGTGCCTAAAAAGGTGGAAAACAACAAGACTTCAAAGCACGAAATTAAGAAAATCATTGAAAATTACGAGGATAAAAATTTTATTGAAAAAATGTACCCCGGTTACGAACTTGTCACAGGCGAAGTTAACAAGAACGAGTACACTCGAGGTGCTTATATATACCTTACCCTTCGAAAAAAAGGGTGTCATGATATTAAAATCGGCTGATTTAATCGGTCTTATTTGCGTTTGAAAGGAATGTGGTATTGTGGATTTCAAGGAAAAGAAGAAGAAGTTAGATAAATACATACCATTACTTGACAAATTTAATAGTATAAAAGATGATTTGGCTGAATTTGAACAAAAGTCTTTAGATATGGCTACTCATATTACGCCGGGGGAACTTGATAAAATTAGAACTGCAGGCGGTAAGAACGATTTAAACAAAATTACTGCCTATGCTGAGCGAGATGAGATATATAAGCTTAAGCTTAAAGAAAAGCAAAAGACAGAGGAAGAAATGCTTGAAATCTTAACGTCTATAAGTAAAATTGAAAATTTAGATTTTCAAAATGCTGTGTATTGTTATTTTGTACTTAATATGACATACGCAGAAATCGGTTTTCAGCATCATATATCCGAACATACTGCACGATGGCGCAGAGACAGAGGAATAGAAATGATTGAATTTTAAATTTTATCACCCATTACCACTTTTTTTATGATATAATTATAATGCGAAGAAAGAGCAGAGGGCAGTAAAAAAACCGCCTGATGCTCTTTTTGTTTGCAGAAAGGACGGTAAGAATGGCAAGAACAAAGACAAAAAGCGAAGAGTTTACCGAGTTGCAGCTTAAATTTGTTTATTTTTACTGTGCTGATGAAAATAAAAACGGTGCTGAAGCTGCTCGCAAAGCCGGCTATTCTGAAAAAACTGCAAAGCAGAAAGCAAATACTCTGCTGAAAGACAAAAGGATTCGCGCGCTTATACACGCGCACGAACAATTAAAGCAAATTGAAACGCAGGTAAACCCGAAAAATGAGGTTAATGCGCAGTTTATATTACAAGAACGCATAGATATTTTGCAAAGTTGTAAGCGCAAAGTACCGAAAATGATATGGGACTATAACGAGCATAAGAGCGTTAGCTGCGGTGAAGAAATGATAGATGCACGGTCAGCGGCACTTGTGCTTAGAGATATTGAGGCTTCGCTCGATAGCGAGGACAGCAATTGGACTCAATCCGAAAAGGATAAATTATTTGAAATTTTATCAAAATAGGGCGGTGCTTGTCTGTTAACGCAGGCAACACCGCTGCCAGAATGTCACCAAAATTTAATATTTAGTTTGAAACAGTTTTAGGCGTTTGCTTAAAGCTGTTTTTATATTTTCCAAAACTTTTTTGAAAGGAGCAAAAATAATGTCAGAAGAAATGAATGTCAGCGGTCAGGATACAGCAATTGAAAACAGTGAAGTTTCAACTGAAAACAGTGAAATACAGGACACAGTTGAAAAGGGCACAAGTGCTGAAAACAGTGAAACGCAGGACAACACATCGAACGACAACGAAGGAAATGAAACAAACGAGAGTGACGACTCTCAAGTTGAACAAGAAGCATCAGAAGGCTCTGATTCGGAAAGCGCAACCGATGATGAAGTCTTCGTAACTGCAGATGACGGTAATCAGATAATGCGCGGACAGGCTGAAAACTTTGCGAAAATGGGTTACGAATATCAGAATATTCATAAACCGATTTTGGAGAAGCTCGACCGCATTGCAGCGAATGCTCGAAAAGAAAATGGCGAGGGTTACAGCTCACTCGCTGAATTTGCCGATTCTATGTTGAAAGCTATTGACGATAATTTACGCAGCGAGTGTTTGAGGGATGCACATGGCGATTCATCAGTCGCAGATGAGCTCTTTAAGCTACGAAAATCCGAAAGAGATAAAAACTTTACGGATTTACAGGAGCAGAAAGCGAAAGCACGACAGGATAAAATTGATGATAAATCTCGTCAGATTGCCGATGATTTTTTGCGATTGCAGAAAAAGTTTCCGGAAATTAAGACCTACGGCGAACTGCCGAAAGAGGTTAAGACTTATGCTGCTAAAAACAACGTAAGTCTACTTGAGGCAAAGCTCACTTTAGACTACGATAACCGCATTGCCGCAGACAAAGTTAAAGCTGATGCTATGATTGCTGCAAAGGCTTCGACAGGCTCGCAGAGCGGCGTTGCAAATGAAGGTGTTTCATCTGAAATAGATGCATTGATTCGTGGAATAAGAAGCTAATTTGTA
>JBGVHY010000166.1:0-2357 GCA_045122755.1 Acutalibacteraceae bacterium
GCAGCGGAATATTGCAGAGCATTATGGGCAATATTGTTCCGAATTTTTGCTATATCCCCTACACTACTTTTCAGCAAGCAGTCGGCACAGATGAGCTTTATCAGATAGCAGTAAAATTAGAGGACGAAAATCAGGCGAAAACAGTTTCGGCGAACATCGAAAATCTGCTTGATAATGAAAAAGGGGTAAGCGAGAGTGTCAGCACAGGCGACCTTGCCGCAGGGCGCTCAACGCTTACGGGATTGCTTGACACGGTGACCGTTATTTTCTCGGTTGTCGGCGTAATTTCGCTGTTTGTAGCAGGGCTTGGAATTATGACAGTTATGCTCGTATCGGTAAACGAGCGCACACGCGAAATAGGTATTAAAAAAGCCATTGGCGCATCTTTTATGAGCATTATGGCAGAGTTTTTGTCCGAGGCATTGACTATTTGCGTTATCGGCAGTATAATCGGTAGTGGATTGGCGCTTTTATGCGTAGGTGTCGGCGGATATCTATTTAATATGGATATTTCTATTGCCCCTTCTGCATTTATTCTTGCATTTTCAAGTGCGGTTATTGTAGGCGTTCTATTTGGGCTTTACCCTGCTTACAAAGCCGCTAAAATGAAGGTTGTAGATGCGCTGAGATACGAATAAGGAGAGTAAAAAGTGATTATTATCGGCGATATAGGTTTTTCGGAGTGTTTCGAGGAGTTTTTAATTTTAAATCAAAACAAAAATCTCCCCGACGCAGTAGCATCACACGTTGATATGAATTTATGCGTTATTGACGATGTGGTATTTCTACCTAAAGAAACTTATATTGCAGATTTATTCTTAGAATACGGCTACAAGGTAAAAATTATCAGCGAGAAATTGGGCAGTGAATACCCTTATGATGTTCCGTTAAATTGCAAATGCATCGGTCAAACAGTTATTTTAAACCGCAAAACAGTTTCAAAAGATATACTTGATTATTGTAAAAATACACATAAGAAGATAATAGATGTACCGCAAGGGTATGCGGCTTGTTCTACGCTTTGTTTAAAAGAAAATGCTTTTATAACGGCTGACAAAGGCATTTACACCGCGCTGACAAGCTGTGGCTTATCCCCTCTTTTAATCGAAGAGGGTTACATAGAAATTGATGAATACGATTACGGCTTTATCGGAGGTGCGAGCGGATTTTACGGCGATACGCTTTACTTTTTCGGCGATATCACCGAACACCCCGATTACGAGAAAATCGAAGAATACTTAAATGAGAACAATATAAAATTCCGATATTTCGACGGACCGCTCAGGGATATAGGCGGAATTTTCGACTTGAAAAGTTTAAAAAAAGATGTATAATAGATAGGCAAACTAATTAACGGAGAAGATAAATGTTTTTTAAGAAAAAAGATTTCGGCACAGGGATTGACTTTGTCATTGTAGGACTTGGTAACCCGGGAATTGAATATGAAAAGACAAGGCATAACGCAGGGTTTATCTGCGTAGACTATATTGCAGAAGCTTTAGGCGTAAAAATAGATAAATTCAAGCACAAGGCTTATTACGCTCAGGCTGATTTTAACGGTAAAAAGGTGCTGCTTGTAAAACCGCAGACTTATATGAACCTCTCAGGCGAGGCGATGGTAGGACTCTTGAATTTCTTCAAAGTTGACACACAGAATATGCTTGTTATCTGCGACGAGATATCGTTGCCTGTCGGCAAGATGCGTATTCGCAGAAAAGGCTCTGACGGCGGTCAGCGCGGTATGAGAAGTATTATTGACCTTACGGGCAAAGATGATTTTCCGAGAATCAAGGTTGGTATCGGCGAAAAGCCGAACCCGAATTACGACCTTGCTAAATGGGTAATTTCTAAATTTTCCGATGATGAAATGAAGCTTCTTACATCAGAAGTTGTAAAGAAAGTTTACAGCGCCGCCGAGTTGATTGTAAAAGGTCAGATTGACAAGGCTATGAACCAATATAACGGGTAAAATTTTATGAATTATTTAAGAAAGGCATTAAGAACAGTCAGCGAATACACATCTGTTTACAATGCGGTAAAGCAGCAAAAAACGCCTGTTTGTATAACGGGATTATCACGAATACACAAGGCAAATATAATTGATACCCTCCCCTCTGATTTAAATCAGAGGGCTTTAGTCGTTGTAGCGGACGACGGCGAGGCTGAGCGTTTGAAAGAGAATTTACAGAGCTTCGGCAGAGGCTCGGTTATCTTTCCTTCGCGCGATTTATGTTTTAGAAAAATTGACGGTTTTTCGCGCGAATTTGAGCGAAAAAGAGTCGGAGTTTTAGCCTCAATTCTATCCGAAACAGTTGACACAATAATCGCGCCGATTGATGCGGTTATGACTTATACTG
>JBGVHY010000167.1:0-9776 GCA_045122755.1 Acutalibacteraceae bacterium
AGGCAGAGCTTACGTCTTATCTTGCAAAGCTTGTACGCGAAAGCTACGGCAACGATTTTGCTAATCATCTGTATGCTCAAGGGATATTTCTTCAGTTTATGGTAGAATTAAACCGCACTGTGCTTGATTCCTCGTTAAAACAAGAGGAAGGCGACGAGTCAACAGCACTCATTACAAATGTACTTGAATTTATAAGTGAACATTATAATGAAGATTTATCACTTGAAGGTTTATCTGCGCGATTTTTCGTCAGCAAATATCACCTCTCACACGAATTTAGCAGAGCAGTAGGCACAAGTGTTTACAGATATATTATGCTTAAACGTCTTAGTGCTGCCAAACAACTGCTTTTTGAAAATATTTCAGCAGGTGAGGTTTGCTATCGCTGCGGATTTAAGGATTATACTAACTTTTACCGCGCATTTAAGGCGGAATACGGCATAAGCCCTCGGGAGCTTAAAAAATAATTATTTTGACTCTCTGTATCTTTTGGGAGTAGTTCCTGTATATTTTTTAAACATTTTTGAAAAATACTGCATATCAATAATACCGCAATGCTGCGCTATTCGTCTTACAAACCTTATGGATGCTGCGAATGTCAACTTTACTAAAGAAGAATTGCTTGACCTTAATGCAAAACTTAATAAGATTAAAAAGCCTAAAAAATAATCCTAAAATATATGCTTGAAAACAAAAAGTGCAGTCGATATTAGACTGCACTTTTTGTTTTGTTTAGAATTTTTTATTTTGTAATGAAGTTTCTGAATTGTAAATAGCCTGCAATGATGATTTGTCAGCATTTACAACAATGTAGGAGTAAATTGCATCAAAAATAGCAAGCTGAGCTATTCTTGAACTCATAGCAAGTATAGAATGTCGTGTTTCATCAGCTTTTGTAAAGAGAGAAATATCTGAGGCTTCAACAATAGGGGAAGCACCGTAATTTGTTACGCATATTGTAGTTGCTCCGCCGATTTTTGAAAGCTGTAAGCTTTCTACGATATCCTTTGAAGAACCGGAATGGGAAATACCTATCGCAACACTCTGACGGTCAAGATGAGAAGCAATAATCGCCTGTAAATGGTTGTCGGAACAAGCTTGTGCATTGATTCCGAGCCTTAAAAACTTATGAGCGACATCAGTTGCAATAGATGCTGAATTACCAAGCCCGAAAATAACAACTCTTTTAGCTTTCATAATTGTTTTAGCGGCTTTTTCTAGACTCTCAGAGCTCAGTACAGTTTCTGTATTCTGTAATGCAATTGTTATATCATTGATTCGTTTCTTAAACATCTCAAAACAGCTGTCGTTCTTGCTTATCTCACTGCTTATAGTCGAGGTAGTGCTTAATTCCTGCGCAATTCCGATTTTCATAGCCTGGAAACCACTGAATCCTAATCGGCGTGAAAATCTTACTACAGTAGCATCACCGCAACCGCACAGGGAAGAGAGCTCGCTGATTGAATAGCTTATAATATCACCGCTGTGTTCAAGTATATAATCAGCTATTTTCTTCTCGGCTTTGCCCATATCATTGTATAAAAATCTTATTTTATGTATTGCTGACTCCATTTTACACCTCTAAATGAAAATAATTTTCATTATTTTATCATATTTTTGAAAGAAATTCAATAAAAATGAAATTTTTTTCTGTTTTATATTGAAAATTGCTTGCGATTTTGATAATGTATTATTGTAATGAAAAATACACTAGGAGGGTTTTTATTGTTTGATTACAAGGTAAAAATCGGTTTGGTTTCTATGCGGCGAAACACAACAGACCGTCCGAGAGGAACATTTCTTACCTGGTATTCAGCAGAGCAAAGAGGAAAACGCTTTACTGAGTACATAGAAAAGAATTTTGTCAGTGAAAATGTAGAGTTTGTAGACAATAAGGGGATAGGTATTAAAGACCTCGTTTTTGATGAAGACTCTGCGGCACAGGTTATCGAAAGATTCAAAGCTGAAAAGGTTGATGCGGTGTTTATTATAAACTGCAATTTCGGTAACGAAGAAGTTGCTGCCGATATCGCTAAAGAACTCGGAAAACCTGTTCTTTTGTGGGCACCGCTTGATGATGAATATTACGAGCATGGTATGCGCCCTACAGACTCCCAATGTGGAATTTTCGGTGTGTCTCGTCAGATGCAGAGATTTCATATTCCGTTTTCTCATCTGCCTTGTTGCAAAGTTGATTCGCCTGAGTTTAAAGAAGGCTTCCAGAGCTTTGTAAGAGTCGTTTGTATGGTGAAAAACTTCAAAGGACTTAGAGTCGGTCAGGTTGGTACACGTCCTGCTCCGTTTTATTCGGTAATCTGGAATGAAGGCGAACTTATGGAAAAGTTCGGTATAAAAATCATTCCGATAAATTTCGCAATTGTTGAACAGAGAATGAAAACGGTACTTGAAGAGGAAAAAGAGCAGATTGCGAAGTTTGTGCGGTATTTTCAAGACAATTACGTTATGGACGACCTGACACCTCAGTACCTTGAACGTATGAGCGCATTGGTGATTATGTATCAAAAGCTCTTTGAGGAGTTTAATCTTGATATAATTTCGGCAGAGTGTTGGACGGCTACACCGATTATGTTTGACGGACTTGCACCTTGTGCGGTTTACGGTGTGCTTAATGATTTGGGTTATATAGTTTCCTGCGAAAGCGATATGCATTGCGCACTTACTATGGCACTTTTAAAATGTGCTTCGCTTGGAAAGAGCAATCCGTTCTTAGGCGAGTTTACGGTAAGACACCCTGAGAATAAAAATGCCGAACTTCTTTGGCATTGCGGTCCGTTCCCGTTATCGGTAAAAGCATCGGATTGTGAGGCTGAGCTTGTTAATCAGCGTGAATGGTTCCGAGCAAAAGACGGAACCTACACTCTTGCCCGAATCGACCAGGAAAGCGGAGATTATATGATTTTACCGCTTATCTGTAAAACAACAGAAGGCCCTGAAACTCACGGTACATATCTGTGGGGTGAATTTGAAGACTTGCAAAAGATAGAAGACAGACTTATTGACGGACCTTATATTCACCATTTTGCAGAAATTGAGGGAGACTACAGAAAAGAATTAAAAGAATTCTGTAAGTATTTCCCGAATTTGAAAATTGATAAAATTGACTAAAGGAGAAAGAAAAAATGCAATATCAGATGAATAAATTTTTATTTGCGATGATTCTTACCGAGCTTGAGGACGCTGTAGGTAAAGAGCATTGCTCAACAAGACAGATTGACAAGGTAACTCACAGCGTTGACTACTATTGGTTGTCAAGAATGTGGGCTGACCGCGGCGAGAGAATGCCTGAGGCTGACTTCGTTGTTTGCCCTAAAGATGCCGAAGAAGTATCTAAGGTTGTAAAAATCGCAAATTATTATAAAATACCTGTTACTACTTGGGGAGCAGGTGGCGGAACACAGGGCGGTGCTATCCCCGTTTGCGGCGGTATTATTCTTGATACAAAGAGAATGAACCAGATTTACGAGGTTAACACCGAGGGTATGTACATTGAGTGCGGCACAGGCGCCGTTTATAAACATATCGAATGGGCGGCTAATGAAGTAGGCAAGGCTACAATGCATTATCCTTCATCGCTCACTTGCTCTACTGTAGGTGGTTTCTTGGCTCACAGAGGTATCGGCGTTTGCTCAACAAAATACGGTAAAATTGATGATATGGTGCTTCAGATGGAAGTTGTACTTCCAAACGGCGATATTATCAACACTTCTTCTGCCCCTAAGCACGCAGCAGGTCCTGACCTTAATCAGATTTTCATCGGTTCAGAGGGTACTTTAGGTATCATTACAAAGGCTCAGATTAGAATTTTTGATCAGCCTGAGGAACGTCGCTTCCGCGGATTTTTATTCCAGGATATGAGCGGTGCATTTAAGGCCTCCCGCGAGCTTTTACAGAAATTCAAACCATCGGTTATGCGTTTATATGACGAGGCTGAAACCGCTTCGCTTATTAAAAAAATCGTTGGTGTAGAGCGTAAAGGTGCATTTATGAATATTGCTATCGAAGGCGTTAAGGAAATGGTTGAAGTCGAAGAGAAAATTCTTCTTGAAACATTCAAAAAATACGGCGCTGAAGACTTAGGCTCAGAATACGGTGAAAAATGGTGGGAAGAGAAGATTACATTCTTCTATCCAGGTCATATGATGGATATTCCGCAGATGTTCGGTACAATGGATACAATTGCACCTTACGGCAAAATCGAGGAAATTTATTGGGCAATGAAAGAGGCAATCGAAACCAACTTCCCACAGGCTAAATTCATCGCTCACTTCTCACATTGGTATGAATGGGGCGCAATGGTTTATGACCGCTTTATCGTTGAGGGTAAAGATGTTCCGCAAGATCCTGTAGAAGCATTAAGATTGCATCAGGAAATCTGGACTTGCGGTGTTCGTGCGGCACTCGCACACGGCGGTGTTGTAAATGACCACCATGGTGTTGGTATTAAGCTCGGTCGACTTATGAAAGAGCAGTACGGCCCTGCAATGCAGGTATTTGAAGGACTTAAAAAACAGCTTGACCCGAACGGTATTATGAATCCGTTCAAATTAGGTCTTTAATTTTAAAGGGAGGTATAGTATAATGATTATGTCAGAAAAATCTAAACAGCATGTTGATTCCTGTCGTTTTTGCTGGATGTGTCACCATGTTTGCCCAATCGGCAACGCAACAGGCCAGGAAAGAAATACTGCAAGAGCCAGAGCGCTCGGTATCTCTCTTGTAAACCGTGAGGCTATCGGTCTTGAAGAGATTATGGATAATATTTTTGAGTGTTGTACCTGCGGCGGTTGTATGACTGACTGTGTAACAGGCTGGGATCCTGTAATGTTCACTAAAGAAACCCGTTTGCACGCGGCTATGGAAGGAAAATTACCTTCATATATAGAAAAATTGCTTGATAACTGTCTTGATATCGGCAATCCTTACGGAATTACCGATATTGATGCAGAATTAAAAGCTGCAATCGTAAAACATAGTGATAAAACAGATACCTTGCTTTATCTTGGCTCAGATGCTCGTTATATGGTAAGCGAACAGGCAGTTAAGGCTATCAAAGTGCTTGAAAAAGCAGGTGTTGAATTTACTGTTCTTGAGAATGAGCTTCCATCAGGCGCTCAGCTTGACTTCCTTATCAGCGCGGCTGATGAAACTAAACAGCAGATGTCTGCAAATGCTAAAGTTCTTGATGAATACAAAACAGTTGTAATTTACGACCCAAACGACGCTAAAGCTATCAAACAGCTTTATAAGGAATACGGTGTTGAGGTGTCGGCTGAAACTGTTACATATACTGCTTATGTTGCAAAATTGATCAAAGACGGCAAATTAACTGCTGCAAAATCTGATAAAAAGGTAGTTTTCCAAGATCCTTATCAGTTGTCACGTGACCTTGGAGAAACCGAAGAGGCAAGAGCTGTTGTTTCAGCCTTCGCTAATCTTGATGAAATGCTCTTAAACCGCGAGCATACAGTATGGGCAGGTAATATTTTGATGGCTCAGTACATCCCTGATGTTGTAAAAGAAGTATCAAAGCGCAGAATATTTAATGCTAAGAGTATCGGGGAAAAAACTATGGTTACTGCTTGCGTTTCGGAATATGCCGCTCTTAAAAATGTAGAGCAGAATGATGTTGAAATTCTGTCACTTGAAGATTTGATTTTAGGCTAACGGAGGAAAAACTATGTTAGTTAATTTGAAACATATATTAGATTTAGCTGAAAAGGATAACTTTTGTGTTCCTGCTTTTAATGTTTATAATATGGAAACTGTTATGGGCGTTATAAAAGCGGCCGAGGAGCAAAAAGCTCCGATTATAATGCAGATTTATTCGCGTCTTATGAAAGAGGAAACAGGCTATTATTTAGCCCCGAGCATAATTGCTGCGGCTGAACAAGCAAGTGTTCCGGTGTGTTTTCACCTTGACCATGGTCCGAGTGAACTTGAGACAACCCGTTCTTTGCGCCACGGTGCAACAGGTATTATGCTTGACGGTTCAACCTTGCCGTTAGAAGAAAATATTGCCCTTACAAAAAGGGTTGTCGATACTTGTAGCTATGTTGACGTTCAGGTTGAAGGTGAGCTCGGTCACGTTGGTACAACTAATGACAGTCAAATGGACGAATTTACAAACGCTGAAGACGCTAAAAAGTTCGTTGAAGAAACAGGAGTGGCTTGTCTTGCTGTTGCAGTAGGAACCGCTCACGGCAAATATAAAAAACCGCCCAAACTTGATATCGAACGAATTAAAGAAATCAGAGAAGCTACAAATAATACTGCACTCGTTTTACATGGTGGTTCAGGCGTTCCTGATGAGGAAATTAAAAAGGCAGTAAAAGCCGGTATTCGCAAAATGAATTTTGGTACCGATGTTTGTTATGCTTTTCTTGATTGCTGTCTTGAGGAATTACAGAAGCCCGAGCGAACAGTTGTAATTGACAACTTTATGAAAAAGCCCATCGAAGCTGTTAAAGAGTTCTGTGTTTCGAGAATTAAACTTGTAGGTGCTGACGGAAAGGTGAATGTATGAGTAAGGTTGTAGGTATCGGAGCTTGTGTAGTGGATACACTTATCACTGTGCCTTGTTTTCCGAAAGAGGATACAAAAACACGTGCAATAAGCACTAAAACTGCCGGTGGCGGCCCTGTTGGCACAGGGCTTGTTGCTGTTTCTAAGCTTGGTGTTGACGCTTCGTATATTGGCGTATTATCCGACGACAACGGCGGTAAGTTTTTATATGATGACTTTAAAAAATACAGCGTTGGTGTCGATAATATTGAAGTAATCCCGAATTGCAATTCATTTGCTTCTTCTATTTGGCTTTCAGAAGAAAACGGTAGTCGTACCTGTGTGTATGATAAAGGTAATGTGCCGCCGTTAGAATTAAATTCTGCGCAGAAAAAAGCTATAATCGATGCTGAACTTTTAATGGTTGACGGAAATGAGATAGAAGCGGCTGTTGAAGGTGCAGCTCTTGCGCGTGAAAACGGAGTTAAAGTGCTTTATGATGCTGATGGACTGTATGAAGGAATTGAAAAGTTACTTGAAAACAACGATATTCTTATTCCATCCCGTGAATTTGCTCTTAAATATACAGGCTGTGAAACTGTCCAACAAGCAGCTAAAAAGCTATATGAAACCTACAATACAGAGGTTGTTGTTGTAACTTGCGGAAGTGATGGCGGAATTTTGTATGATGGAAATGAGTTTTACTCATATCCTTGCTATCCTGCAAAAGTTGTTGACTCAAACGGTGCAGGTGATGTGTTCCACGGTGCATTTGCCGCAGGTGTGATTAAAGGTTTTGATTATAAAAAATGCTGTCATTTTGCTTCGGCGGTATCTGCGATAAAATGTACAGGCGTAGGCGCGAGAAAAAGTGTGCCTGATTTTGAAACAGTTGAAAAATACTTAAAGGAGAATAATTATGAACTTTAAAAAAGCATATAAGCCTTCAAAAGGATATACACCGATTTGCAAAATAGGCGAGTGTAGTTTGAAAAAATTAGAATTTGGCATTATAGAGCTTGATGCAGGTGAGAGCGTTAATTTTAACACAGAGGATAAAGAAACAGCTTTTATTATGCTTGAAGGCCATTGTGATGTTGTGTTTGACGATACTAAATGGGAGAATGTCGGCAACAGAAGTAATGTTTTTGAAAACCGCAAGGCTGAGAGCTTTTATATGCCGAAAGAACAGGACCTTACAGTTAGCGCTATCGATCATATTAAAATTGCGGTTTGCGCAACCCCGGTAAAGGAAAAGACTGAGCCTCAGCTTTTGAAAGAAGACCACGTTGTGTTAAAAGTTTTAGGCGAACAGCCTTATCAGAGAGAAACAAGCTTCCTTGTTGACGGTAATTCAAATGCTAAAATTCTTACAATCGGCGAGTGCTATGTTACCGAGGGAAACTGGGCAGGCTTTCCGCCGCATAAACATGATGAGGACAATATGCCAACTGAATGTATTGCTGAGGAAATATATTATTTCCTTTTTGATCCGAAACAGGGATTTGCAGTACAGTGCCTTTACACTTCTGACGGTGAAATTGATGAGTCTTACAGGGTTCAGAATGATGAATTGGTTGAATTCCCATATGGCTATCATACTACCGTTGCAACGCCGGGCTATCAGACATACTTTCTATGGCTTATGGCAGGGGACTATCAGGGCTTTAACAGAAGCAACGACCCTGACCATCAGTGGATAGAAAACAGATAGATGTTAGTTTGTAATGATTAATTTACTTAAAGAGAAGAATAGAAATTTTGAGATTTATTCTGTCGAAAGCGCTCAGTTTGCGCCTTTCGGCAGAATAATTGATATTGATACAAATGAGATTATATCTGCTGCCGAAAAGATTTCTAATCCAAAAATCGGTTCTGTTTATACTGCAAGCGAGCCGACGTTTGAAGACCTTTCAGTAGCAAAAGTGATTAAAAATGAATTCTTCGGCGAATTGCCTACCCAGATTGGATATTGCTACGGACACAATAATTATTTAAATGCGACCGAGTGGCATATCTCAAGTGAGATTAACATAGCTGTTACTGATTTGGTGCTGATTTTAGGTGAGCGTAAAGATATAATTGATAATAGAATCGACTCCGCAAAATTCAAATCTTTCTTTGTGCCGAAGGGTACTGCGATTGAGATTTACGCTACTTCATTGCATTTTTGTCCTTGTGAAACTGGTAAAAACGGTTTTGGTTGTGTTGTTGCTTTGCCAAAAGGTACAAATACACCGCTTGATGGTGCTTATTCGGATAAAATTTTATTTCGCAAAAACAAATGGATGCTTTCGCATATGGAAAATAAATCACTCATTGAGCGCGGAGCAATGCCGGGAATTTACGGCGAAAATTACAGGATAAATTATTAGGTGATAGGTATGAAATATTTACTCGGAATAGATTTCGGCGGCGGCGCTTCAAAAGCTACGCTTATAAATATAAATGGCGAAATCATTGCTGAAAATACAATCGAATATCCTACTTTGCATCCTGAAAACGGAGCTTGTGAGCAAAATCCGAGTGATTGGATTTGGGCACTTTGTGAGAATACAAAAAGGTTGCTTGACAAGTCGGGGATTGCGCCTTGCGATATTCTTATGATTGCTCTTGATTCGGCAACTCATACCTCTCTTGTGTGTGATGAAAGCTTTAAGCCTATCCGCAATGCAATCCATTGGACAGACACACGCAGCCGCAAACAGGCAAACGAGCTTTATGATACTTTGGGTGATCAAATATTCCAAAAAACTTTTCATAAGCCCGATACGATATGGACTTTGCCTGTACTTTTATGGCTGAAAGAAAATGAACCTGACAACTTCGAGAAAATTAAATATATTTTCTTTGAAAAGGATTATATCCGCTACTTTTTAACAGATGTTTTTTGTACCGATTATATCGAGGCGCAGGGGAGTATGCTTTTTGATTGCAATAAAATGCAATGGGATGAAGAGTTATGTAAACTTGGCTGCGTCTCTATTGACCAATTACCGCCCGTAAAAAAGCCAACTGATATTATCGGAAGTGTTACTGAAAAAGCAGCAGAGGCAACGGGGCTAAAAGAGGGGACACCCGTAATCTGCGGTACTACTGACACAGTTATGGAAGTATTTGCGTCAGGTGCGGTGTTGAAAGGCGATGTAACCGTAAAACTCGCAACAGCAGGCAGAATTTGCGTTATCACCGATAAACCGTATCCAGATCGCCATCTGGTTAATTATTCTCATATTGCCGACGGACTATGGTAT
>JBGVHY010000168.1:0-16271 GCA_045122755.1 Acutalibacteraceae bacterium
ATTCTGAATATAGTTGTGAACAATGAAAAGTCCGCCGAATAAAATCGAGCCTAAGATGCTGATATCAGGCTTCCAGATTGCGAAAATTACGAGCGCAATCGCAAGCCAGCCGCGGTCACCGAAAGCGTCGTTTGACCAGATACCGCAAGCGTAATCCATAACGTAGTAAAGACCGCCGAGACCCGCAATAATACTGCCAACACAGGTTGAAATGTATTTATATCTGTTAACGTTGATACCTGCCGCATCAGCAGTTGCAGGGTTTTCACCGACAGCGCGTAAGTTAAGACCGACTTTTGTGCGTTTAAGTACAAAAGCGCAGATAAGAGCAATAATAATTGCGGTATATGCTAAAAAGCTGTAAGACAGGAAGATGTCACCGAACCAGCCTAAGTTATCAGCAAAAGGCAATGTCTTTTTAAAGCAGTTGCTTGTTGTAGTGAGGGTGATTGAAGGCATATCACTACCTGTAAGCTTAATAAGCGAGCCGCCGAAAAAGTTACCGATACCTACACCGAAGGTAGTAAGCGCAAGACCTGTTACATTCTGGTTAGCGCGTAAAGATACGGTGAGGAAGCAGTAAATAAGTCCCATAATAAGCGAACCGATTATCGAGGAAACCAGCGGAATGATAATTGCGAGGAATGTATTTACCGCCTCAGGGCTTGACAGCGAGTGTTCATAAAGAAATGCGCCGATAACACCCGAAATACCGCCTACGTACATAATGCCCGGAATACCGAGGTTTAAGTTACCCGATTTTTCGGTTAAAATCTCACCTGTTGAGCCGAAAAGAAGAGGAATACCCTGAACTACCGCACGCTGAATAAATGCTATAATCATTTGGATTCACCCTCCTTTTTGTTTTTGAATTTGAGTGTGTAATTAATAAAAAATTCACTACCGATGATAAAGAAAATAATAATGCCTGTAATAATTTCCGAGAAAGAGTCATTAAGCATAAACTTTGTCGAAATTTCGATAGCGCCTTTTTGTAAGAAAACAATTAAGAATGATGTCAAAATCATATAGAAAGGATTGAATTTTGCAAGCCAGGAAACCATAATCGCAGTAAATCCGCGACCTGCAGCGGTATCTCTTGTTATAGTGTGATCTGTACCGCCTACAAGTAAAAGTCCTGCAATACCGCAGACAGCACCCGATAAAAGCATAGTTCTGATAATTACTTTTTTAACATTGATGCCGATGTAGCGTGCGGTGTTTTCGCTTTCGCCTACAACCGAAATCTCGTAACCGTGCTTGCTGTATTTAAGGTAGATATACATTGCAATTGTCAGTGCGAAAACGATAAGAATATTGATAAGATAATCCTTACCGCCGAGCGACGGAAGCCAGCCGGCCTCGGTATCGCCGTTGATAATACCAATCTGACCTGAGCCTTTCGGCACAGACCATTCATATGTAAAGTAAGAAACAAGCTGAATTGCAATATAGTTCATCATCAAAGTGAAAAGTGTTTCGTTTGTGCCGTAATGCGCTTTGAAAATGGCAGGAATAACCGCCCATATAGCGCCTGCAACAACAGAAGCCACAAGCATAATCAATATAAGAAGTGCCGAAGGAACTTTATCGCCTAAGAAAATCATACAACTTGCAGTTGCAAGCCCGCCG
The DNA here is from genome assembly GCA_045122755.1 of Acutalibacteraceae bacterium. GTDB lineage: Bacteria > Bacillota > Clostridia > Oscillospirales > Acutalibacteraceae > RUG11462. Next base: position 1,633 of record JBGVHY010000168.1, read on the forward strand.
ATAAGAACTTGTCCTTCCGCGCCGATATTCCAGAATTTCATTTTAAAAGCAGGGGTAACGGCGAGCGAAATACAAAGAAGCATCGCAAGGCTTTGCAATAAGCCCCAAATTCTTCGTGAAGTGCCAACCGCTCCTTCAATCATTGTAGCGTAAACGCCGATTGGATTTTCACCTGTAAGAATAACCGTTACAAGCGCAGAAACAAGAAGCGCACCGACAACCGAGAGAATACGGATAATCCAGGCTTTCCACCATACGATGGTTTTGCGCTTGGAAAGATGAAACAACGGTTCATGGAGTTTTGTTTTGTTATTTGCCATTAGTTTTCCCCTCCGTTCTCATCGGATGATTTAGTCATAAGTATACCGATTTCCTCTTTTTCAGCAGTTCTGCCGTCAACAATGCCCGTAACCTTACCCGAGCCGATAACCATAATGCGGTCGCAAAGCTCGATAAGAACGTCAAGGTCCTCACCAACGAAAATTACTGCTACACCTTTTTCCTTCTGCTCATTCAAAAGGTTATAAATATTGTAAGAAGCGCCGATATCAAGACCTCTTACAGGATAAGCTGCCATTAAAACGGTAGGCGAAGAAGCAATCTCACGACCTACAAGAACTTTCTGAACATTACCGCCCGAAAGAAGTCTTACAGGGGTATTTGCATTAGGAGTTTTAACGTGAAGATTTTCAATAATCTCATTAGCAAGCTCTTTAGGCTGTTTTCTGTGCAAGAAGAATTTACCCTTACGGTAACTTCTTAGCATCATATTATCAACAATGTCCATATTGCCGACAAGACCCATACCCAGTCGGTCCTCAGGAACAAATGAAAGACGAACACCGAGGTCACGAATCTGAACAGGTGTTTTATCTCTCAAATCTTCTTGTTTGCCTGTTTTAGGGTCGTTATAGTATATATCGCCGTTGTCAACCTTCTGCAAACCAGCGATTGCCTCAAGCAATTCACGCTGACCGCTGCCTGCGATACCTGCAATACCCAAAATCTCACCTGAATTTGCGGTGAAAGAAACATTATCAAGAACATTTACACCCTCGCGGTTTTTACAGCTTAAGTTTTCAACTACAAGCCTAGCCTTAGGGTCTTTTGGCTCACTGCGTTCAATGTTAAGGCTGATTTTTTGTCCAACCATCATCTCGGTAAGCGATTTTTCGGTAGCGTCCTTAGTTTCAACAGTGCCGATATATTCGCCTTTGCGAAGTACTGCAACTCTGTCCGAGATTGAGAGCACCTCGTGAAGCTTATGAGTAATGATTATGATAGCCTTTCCGTCATTACGCATACGACGCAGAACCTCGAAAAGCTGTTTTGTTTCCTGAGGAGTAAGAACTGCCGTAGGCTCATCAAGAATAAGTATATCAGCTCCGCCATAAAGCACCTTGATAATCTCAACAGTCTGTTTTTCTGAAACTGACATATCATAAATTTTCTTACTTGGGTCGATTTCAAAACCGTACTGCTCGCTGATTTCTTTGATTTTCTTAGCTGAAGCCTTAATATCGTATTTTCCCTGCTCTTCAAGACCAAGCACAATATTTTCGGTAGCCGAAAATACATCAACAAGCTTAAAATGCTGATGAATCATACCTATTTTGTGGTCAAAAGCATCTTTCGGGGACTTGATTAAGACCTCTTCGCCGTTAATAAAAATCTGTCCTTCATCGGGATAGTAAATACCCGAAATCATATTCATAAGAGTGGTTTTACCGCTTCCGTTTTCACCGAGAATGGATAAAATCTCGCCTCTTTTTACTTCAAGGTTCACATTTTTATTTGCAACGACACTGCCGAAAGTTTTTGTAATGTTGCGCAACTCAATAGCGGCTGGCTGCATATTTTTTACCTCCTGCAAATAATTCTCAAAACCGCACTTTTTCGAGCAAAAATACAGTTTTCAGAACTATTTTTTAAACAATTACAGGCGGGGCAAAACTTTGTCCCGCCTATAACAGTAAATTTAAAATTAGAATTTCTCGTTCAAGAGGTTGATTCCGTCGATTCTGAGGTCGAAGTAAGGAGCTGAACGATATTCTGACTCATGGAAGTAACCGTCAGAGATAACTTCTGTGTCAGGTGTGTATTCAGCATCTGTATCAACGTCAGCTTTGTAGCTGTCAAGAGATTTACCGTCTACAGTAAATGTAGCAGTATCAAATACGTGAACAGAACCATCTTTCAAAGCTTTAGAAACTTCGTCGATTTTTTCCTGTGTGCCTTTAGCAGCTGCGGTTTCGTTTACATCTGTAAGAACTACAGCGCCTTCTTCAAGACCTTTGCACCAGTCAGCATCAATAGCAGTACCGTTTTTAACTGATTCAATCATATATTTGAAGTAAGGTGTCCAGTCGATTCTTGAAGAAACGATGAATGTGTTAGGACACTGAGCTTCTGTTGAGCCGTTGTATGAAACGTTAGGAATACCTGCTGTTTCACAAGCTGTAGGAGCGCCCATTGAGTCAGCGTGCTGTGAAATAAGTTTGCAGTCGCCGCTGATAAGTGTGTTAGCAGCTTCTTTTTCAGCTGTTTCATCATACCAAGAGCCTGTGAACTGAACGTCCATAGTAACTGTTGGGCAAACTGATTTTGCACCGAGGTAGAATGATGTGTAACCTGAAATAACTTCAGCATAAGTATATGCGCCTACATAACCCATTTTAGCTTCTTCAGCAGTAAATTTGCCTGCTTCGATCATTTCGTTGAGTTTAAGACCTGCAGCAACACCTGCTAAGTATCTGCCTTCGTAGATAGATGCGAAAGCATTGTGGAAATTGTCAAGACCTTCTGTATGAGCAGTAGTACCTGTAGCGTGGCAGAATTCAACATCAGGGAATTCTTTTGCAGCTTTAACAATAAACTGTTCGTGACCGAAGCTGTCTGCGAATACGATATCGCAACCGCTGTCAGCTAAGTCAGCTGCAGCTTCATAACACTCGTTGCTTTCGGGAATGTTGGTTTTGAATACTGATTCAACACCAAGTTCATCACAAGCAGCTTTGGCAGCGTTGATGAAGTTTAAGTCGTAAGTTGAGTTTTCATCGTGTAAGAAGATAAAACCAACCTTCAAATCTTTTGCAGCAGCGTCTGTTGCATCTGTGTTTTCTGCTTCTTTACTACCGCAACCGATAAGGCCTAAAGCCATAACGAAAACGAGAAGCAATGCCAATAACTTTTTCATTTTGTTTGTCCTCCTGAACGGATTTTTAATATAGTGTTAGAATTAAAAAAATAATTCTACATTTTAATTATAAAAAAATGAAATAAATAAGTCAATGAAAATTTTAAAAAAATTGTTAACAAACTTTTTATAAGAATTTGTTCACAATTAACAATTTGTCTATATACGTTTTATATAAAATACAAAAATATAGTAAAATCTTAATAATTAGTTTACATAACTGCAGCAAAAACGTGCTGTTAAACTATGATTTACGGTAAATAAAAATCCCACACTCGGTCAATACTATTTTCAGAAGACGGAGGGATTTTTTTGCAGTATAACAGTAAGGTAGAAATCTGCGGTGTGAACACCTCGCAGTTACCTGTTCTAAAGGAAGCAAAAAAACGAGAACTGCTCACTCGTGCACACAGCGGTGATAAAAAAGCACGCGAGCAGTTAATCACAGGAAATTTAAAGCTTATTTTATCGGTAATCAGGCGTTTTGCCGCCCGTGGAGAAAACCCCGACGACCTTTTTCAGGTCGGTTGTATCGGGCTTATCAAAGCGATTGATAATTTCGATGTTACGCTTGAAGTGCGTTTCTCAACCTATGCCGTTCCCATGATAATCGGCGAGATAAGGCGGTATTTGCGTGATAATAACTCGGTAAGAGTCAGCCGTTCGCTCAAAGATATAGCCTACAAGGCGATGCAGGCAAAAGAGGCACTGACCGCAAAGCTGGGCAGAGAGCCTACTATTGAGCAGATTTCAAAAGAGCTTGAAATGAAAAAAGAAGAAGTGGTATTGGCGCTTGAAGCAATCGTTGAGCCTGTAAGCCTTTATGAGCCGGTTTATTCCGACGGCGGAGATACAATTTATGTGCTTGACCAGGTCGGCGATAAAAATGATGACGAAAACTGGATTGATGAAATCCTTTTCAAACAGTCGATGAGAAATCTGCCTGAGCGTGAACGTGCAATTATAAATCTTCGATTTTTTCAGGGTAAAACCCAGACCGAAGTTGCAAACGAAATAGGTATCTCACAAGCTCAGGTTTCGCGTCTTGAAAAAGGCGCACTCGAGCGAATAAAAAATCATAATTAATATAGATTTGCCTTGGATACTTTATGTGTCCGAGGCTTTTTATTGTATAAATTAATAGTTAACATACAATTAACACAAGTTGTATCGCAGATTTAACTAAATTAAATTAGAATTAACGCGTTGGTAAAAAATAATTAATATTTCAAAAGGGAAGTTTACCTTGAAAAAGAAAGGAATCAAAAAATGGATATTTTTTCAGTAATTATGTTGGCAGGCGGTCTTGCCCTGTTTCTTTTCGGTATGAATGTAATGTCAGCCGGTCTTGAAAAAATGGCAGGCAGCAAGCTTGAATCAGGACTCAGAACTCTTACCTCAAACCGTTTTAAAGGATTGGCATTAGGTGCAGGCGTTACCGCGGTAATTCAGTCCTCTTCGGCAGTAACCGTAATGCTTGTAGGTCTTGTTAACTCAGGTATTATGCAGCTCGGTCAGACAATCGGCGTTATTATGGGTTCAAATATCGGTACAACAATGACCGCATGGATTTTATCACTCACAGGCATTGAGGGAGGAAATCTCTTTTTAAATCTTTTAAAGCCTATGTCATTCTCACCTGTTCTCGCTTTAATCGGTGTTATTCTTACAATGACAAAAAGTGAGAAGAAAAAACACCTCGGCGAGATTCTTATAGGCTTCGCAGTGTTGATGTACGGTATGGATTTTATGAGTCAGTCTATGGACCCGCTCGCTGAATCCGAAACTTTCAGAAACATTCTTACTATGTTTGAAAATCCGTTGTTCGGCGTTCTTGCAGGTGCTCTTATAACAGCCGTTATTCAGAGCTCTTCAGCTTCTGTCGGTATTTTGCAAGCTCTTGCAGGTCAGACAGGCACAATTACTTACGGTATCGCAATCCCGATTATTATGGGTCAGAATATCGGTACTTGTATTTCAGCTTTTCTTTCGAGTATCGGTACAAACAAAAATGCGCGCAGAGTTGCAGTCATACACGTTTCCTTCAATTTTATCGGCACTGCTATTTGTCTTGCACTTTTCTACGGATTAAATGCAATTTTCAAGTTTCCGCTTACCGGCTGGCTTGTTGATGAAGTCGGCATCGCTTGTGTTCATACTATATTTAATGTATTTACTACCTGCTTGCTTATCGGATTTACAAAACAGCTTGAAAAACTCGCTTGCCGTATTATTAAGGATAAAGAGCAGAAAGAGGAGTTTACATTTATTGATGAACGTCTTCTTGCAAGTCCCTCAATCGCGGCCCGCGAAAGTGAAGCAAAAGCAAATGAAATGTGCGCTATCGCATTTGACTCTATTTCAACAGCGATTGAGCTTATTGACACTTATGATGAGAAAAAGGCTCAGAATATTCTTGAATACGAAAATCAGCTTGATATGTATGAAGATAAGCTCGGTACATATCTTGTAAAGCTCTCACGTGAGGAAATGAGCGCAAAAGATTCTGATATTGTTTCAAAATTGCTCCATGCAATCGGCGATTTCGAGCGAATCGGCGACCACGCGGTTAATCTTTTAAAGGTAGCTGAGGAGCTTAAAGATAAAGGGCTCAAATTCTCAGCTGAGGCTACTGAGGAAATCAAGGTAATGTCAGATGCGCTTAATGAAATCCTTTCACTTACTAAGCTTTCTTTCCAGACAAGCGACACAGCAGTAGCGGAGAAGGTAGAGCCGCTCGAGCAGGTTATTGACGGACTTATCAAGAAAACTCGCGCAAGACATATCGACCGCTTAAGCCGCGGTGAATGCACAATCGAGCTTGGATTTGTGCTCGCTGATTTGCTTAATAACTTCGAGCGTGTTTCCGACCATTGCTCGAATATCGCAGTTGCGGTTATTGAAATCGACCGCGAGGAAATGGATACTCATGAATACTTAAACGCAGTTAAGTATTCAGATGATAAGAAATTCAATGATTCCTATGCAGAATACAAAGCAAAGTACTATATTTAAGAACATTGTAAGGCAGGAGTTTACTCCTGCCGTTTTTCTTTGTCAAAATCATTCGTAGTGCAAATATAATTTAATGATTTTCAAGCACTACATTGAATATATGTTGCTATTATAACCCCATCGACTGAAAACTGCTGTAAATCTATAAATGATTGTGAATAAAAAATTGACAAGGAGTTAAGGTTGTGATATAATCGAGTTGAATAAAAGAGAGTTTTTTAAATTGAAAAATCAATTTTATTATATGGAGGAAATATAATGGACCAGCTTTTTGACAGATTCAAAGTGACGACAGGTTCGCTTGATAAGGTTTTGAAAATGTACCCGTACCTTGATGAAGTGCTGCGTATGAATCCGCACGTTGAATGCGTTTATTTCATACCTTCAACTACCAACACCGCTTTTGATAAGGAAACAGGGCTTTGCCCTGAACGAACCGTCGAGCATTATGAGATTGCCCTGTTCCCCGAAGACGGCGGATACTGCGTAATCGACGATGAAAAATACGATATTCACAAAGGCGATATAAGATTTTTACGCCCAGGGCAGAAGCTGTATTCAAAAAAATTCGGTGACTTTTTCAGCCTGCATTTTACGCTTTCGGAAATCCCTGAAAATAAAGATATCGATAATGGTTTTTTCCGCGAAATTCCGACTTTTATGCCTTCATATAATTTAAAATCATATATTAATCTTTTCAAAGAGCTTATTCTTGCCGGCTCAGGCAATACGGTTGAGGATATGCTGATTTTAAAGTATAAAATGAATAAAATGCTTTGCAACCTCTATAATACTTCGCAGAGCTTCAAAAAATCCGCCGATATGAGCGATAAAAGCCGCACTATTATCGAAAAAGCAATTAACTTTATGGAAAACAATCTTTCCGAGAACATCGGACTTGATGAGATAAGCGCCCACGTTAATCTTCACCCTGTATATTTCAACCGCATTTTCAGTAAATCTATCGGCACTCCTCCGATAGGGTATTTAAAAAAATTGCGCCTTAACAAGGCGAAGGCTTTATTGCTTACTACTAATTTAAAGGTAGTAAAAATCGCGCAAAGATGCGGTTTTGCAACTAGCTCCTACTTTATTGTGCAGTTCAGAAAGGAATTCGGCTGTACCCCTTCGGAATACAGGGCTATTAATAATGAAGATATCTATTCGCTTTCAATGTAACTTAAGCAACAAAAAACGCTTTAGCTAAAAAGCTAAAGCGTTTTTAATTTTTAATAGATTGAAGAGGTTGTATAATTCACTTTACCGCCTACCGAACGGGTTAAAACGTATTTGTTAAACTCTTTGTTGTACTTAGCCGAGGTTACATTGAGGCTGACCTTCTTCGGTTTCGCGGCACCGTTTGTAAGCAGTTTAATCTCAACCTTTGAATTATTATAAACCTTTGCGCTGATTTTGATATCCTGATTGGTGGTGTTTTTAAATCTAAAGTCCGCCGAACCCCAGGAAATCGCCGCATCTCTGCCGTAAGGCACATAATGAACGGTCATTGAATGCTGACATCTTTCAACGATTTCAAGGTTTGCATAAAGCACCGCATTGAAGATCGTTGAAGAAACCTGACAAACACCGCCGCCGTATCCTTCTACGGTTTCCTGTCCCGAATAAACGGTTGCAACTTTAAATCCGCGGTCAGGAGTACGTTTTCCGACTACCTCGTTGAATGAGAATACCTCACCCGGTCGAAGAATAGTGCCGTCAATATATTTGCAGGCTGTTTTTATATTAGCTGTTCTGCCCGCAGGACTCCAGAATGTTGTAGAATATTTTGAATATACATTTGAAAACTGAGTCGTTTTCTTATCCGACCAAGCACCGTAAAATGTCTTGCCGTCGATAGTCTTATACGCTCTTATCTGATAATAAAAATTAGTTTTTGAGCTTAATTTCACCTTATATGAGGTTTTTTTGCCCGAAGCAACCTTTAATATTTTGGCTTTTTTAAGATTCTTGTTCTTTGAATATTTAATCTGATAACCGTCTGCAGTTGTTTTTTCCCATTTGAACACAAAGTTTTTGCCCTTGTATGCTGAGGGAACGGTTGTAACCTTTTCAGGTCTCATAACAACTTTTCTTGCAGGTGAGCTTGCACCTAAAATGTTTTTACCGCTGACTTTTCTGTAAGCGCGAACAACATATATATATGAGGTTGCAGAATTTCTGCCCGATACATCAAAATATGTATTCTTGGTAGAAACCGCAAAGCTGTAAGTATTGGTTGAAGGGTTGAGTCGGTAAATTCTGTAGCCGTCAATATTACCGCTGACAGCACTCCAGCTTAATCTGAATGTGGTTGCTTTTACCTTGCTTGCCTTAACAGCGGTAACTTTACCCGGACGGATAACGAATTTCTTTGAATAAGTACCTGTATAGTTACCTGTGCCCTTTGCAGTAATAGTAGCATTACCGATTTGTTTATTGTTTTTATAAGTAACGGTATAATCTTTACCGAGTGTAAGCTTTAAAGTGTTGCCTGCAAAGGTAAAGGTAGGTTTTATCTCGCTGCCTGTATATACAAAATCATTTGCCGAAAGAGTTTTTGTTTTTAAAGAATTAATATCCTTTTTTGCAATTCTGAAATATTTTGTAACACTGCCTGTAAGAGTTTTGCTGGTAGCAGTTGCGGTAACAACGACCTGAGCAGTACCTGCATTGATATTATTTGAATAAGCTACGGTGTAATCAGTACCTTTTGCAAAAAGCGTATCGTCTTTGCTTACAGTTACCTTTGGAGTTTTTGCCTCACCACTGTAAATATAAGAAGTTGCGCCTAATAAAACATTACAGTTTGCAATGTTTATCTTGGTTACAACCGGCTGAGTTGTTGTCGGCTGGGTTGTAGAAGTCGGATTGGTTACTGTAGTAGCAGCCTCCGACGAAGGTGATGAAGTATCAATATTTTCCGCACCTGCCGTAAACGGAATTGTCGCAATTATACACAAACACAGGAAAACAGCAATAAGGTTTGTTTTCATAGAAAAATAACGCCTTCCTTGATTTTATATTTAGTACAGAATATTTTACAATATTTTTCATCAGTTTGCAATATCTTTTGTTAAAAATATTTCTATAATTGTAATTTGTTTTTTGTTGACAACTACCAATTGTAATGTTAAACTGAATTTATATAATTTATATTCATACGGAGTATTAAAAAATGAAGAAAATTTCTTTAAGTAATAAAAATAACCGTTTGAGTACAAAAACTAAGGTTATACTTATTATACTTATTATAATTATCGCCGCTGTCGGTGCATCTGTTTTTATTTTTCTGAAAACTTATCACGTTTACGAAACTAAAGTTATTCAGCCGACCTGCGAAACAATGGGGTATACGGAATCTACCTGTATTTACTGTGGCGATATCAAGCGCACTCTTTATACCGAGGCGCTGGGTCACGATTACGGCGAGTTGACTGTTAAATCCAAGCCTAGCGAGCTTACCTTTGGAGAAAAAATTCAGACCTGCAGCCGATGTGCAGTTGAAAAAATCACAAAAACCGAGCCGACTTCGGATATGAAAAAGTTTTATTTTTCAGGCGACGCTTTTACCACCACAAACCGCGTTGCGACGGGTTCGATGACCTATTCCTACAATGATAAATCGACATCATATTATATAAAACTTCGCTATATTGACAGCTCAAATGTGAAATATGTAAAACATGATTACAGGATTTCGTTTTTTGAAGACAAAGACCTTACAACAGAAACAGAAGTATCGCTGATGGACGGCGTTGAGGCATCCGACACCTGGGAGATTTACGGAAATTATTATGATTACTTAAATCTGAGAGATGTTGTTACTACCGAGCTTTTCAAACAGGTAAGAAGCAGTTCTGAAAAATATAATAAAAATCTCGGCGATAACTATCTTACCAGAAAAAGCGAGCCGGTTTTAGTCTTTATTAATGAGAGCTTTGCAGGTGTTTTCAGGCTTTTTGAGCCGTATGGTGCGGATATTATGAATGTAAGCGACGATGAAGAAATGTGTGCTATCGTTACCGCCAACGGAAACAACCAGCAAAGCTATTTCCGACAGGAAACTACAGAAAACGGCACATGGCAGATAAAATATAATTACAGCGAGGAAACCGACTGGATTTATGATTCACTTAATGAACTTGTCAAATTCATTAACGAAAACGACGGCGATGATTTCAAAAAAGGCATAGGAAAGCATCTCGATATCGACGGTATGATTGACTATATGCTTACGGTTTATAACACCGCCGCGGCGAATAATGTCGGCAGAGCCTTTACCTTGGGCACTTATGACGGCAAGGTATGGACGCCGGGTATGGCTGATATAAATGAGTCTTTGGGTATGAATGACGAAGGCGAGATAAGCAAACTTGAGGATATTCTTGTGCCGGCGATTGAAGAAGACGAGTTCGTTTCGGACACAGGTTCGCTCTTATGGGATAAAATGCTTGAAAATTTCTATGATGAAATCAAGACAAGATACAACGAGCTTAAAGGCGAGGTTTTCACCGCAGAGAATATCTATAAAAAGTTTGAAAGCCATATGAAGGAAGTGCCTGAAAGTGTTTACGAAAAGGAAAAAGAGCTTTACGAGGGTGTAGACACCGAAACAGATTTAAAGCAAGCCTTAACCGAGTTTATGGCAACAAGAAAAAATATATTTGAAGTTTTCTTTGAGGATTAAAATTAAAAAAGTTCCCTTCCAAAAAGGGAATTTTTTTAGTTATTGTCCTGCTTTTGCAGATATTCATCAATTATTACTTCAAGTAGATTGTTTACACTTCTTTTTTGTTTTGTAGCTTGCTCTTTGAGTTGCTTAATTACCTCTTCGTGAAGACGTAAATTCACTTGTACTTTCTTGGTCATAATACCACCTCGATATCATTATATACCACTTTCGCACAACATTCAAGATACACGGTGGTACCTTTTGGGTAATATGTAGAATTTGTTTTTGCACTCTTGAAAAAGTGGTATCACTATGGTGGCATATAAGTGTTGCCACTATTTATACGAAGGAGATAATGAATATGACAAAAACTATGGCACAGCTTTGGTACGGAAATCTTGAGCCTATAAGATACTTAGGAAAGAATAATACTGAAATTAAAGACCTTGAGCGTTTGATTGAACGCAGCCTGAAAAGTTCGACGATAATCTTAACGAAAAGCAAAAAGAAACCTTTGAAAATTATAATGACTGTATAAATGAATACATAATTGCGACCAGTGAACAGGCGTTTTGTGACGGATTCTGTCTTGCAATAAAAATTTTCACCGAAGCATTGAACGGTGCAGAAGAAATAATTTAATTTTTTTCAATAAAGCTATTGATTTTTTATTTTTGTTGTGATATAATGCTATGGCAGTTAAAAAATGCGCTGCTAGCTCAGCTGGATAGAGTGACTGGCTACGAACCAGTAGGTCAGGGGTTCGAATCCCTTGCAGCGCGCCACGAAAAAGCCTTGAAACTAAACGGTTTCAAGGCTTTTTTATTTTGTAAAAAAATATTTAAATTTTCATTTTGGCTACCATTTGACTACTATGAAAAATTCATTATAAAACTTGACAAAAATGCATACATTTTTATACTTAAATTACAATCTAAATATTAACAATTGTTAGTTTTCTAACAAGTCCCCGTTGCAGGTGACTGCGACAGGGACTTTGTTTTTTATATAGATAAATCAAAGATAGGATGACAGAAAAATGAAAAAATGTCCGATATGTGGATGTGAAAATAATGTTGAAATTTTAAAACAAGTGGTTGTTGATAATAATAAATCTCTTAATGTAAGTCAATGCCATATCTGAAACCAACGATTCATAACGGCAGAAAAAGCCATTTCGTGCTATGACGTTGAGAAACTAAAAAAGAATGGAAAGGAAGAGAATTTTAATGCTTTTTTGTCCAATTTGTGCGAATTATATCGTAGTTAGAACAAAGTCATTGTATCCCAATAACGAAAAACAGTGGTATCACTATTTCAAATGCAATGAATGTGGTCACCAGTTTCGAACAATCGAACGTTATGAGTTCGATGAAGATTTTTATTCTGTTTTCCCAGTTAATCTAAAAGATTAGCTTAACATTTTTATTCTCTAACCGTAGTTTCGCAGGTTTCTACTCAAAAAACCTGCATTTACGCTATATGCGAATATATGACGGCTCGCTTGTGCGACAATATTATATATTGACTCGCTGTCGGTGGTTAGCGTGCTTGTGCTATACGCGAAATGAGTGCACGACCGATATGTACTAAACACGATACATAAAGTTGCAGTTTCTTTTAAAAAAGCGGAGCGATAAAAAAGAAACTGCAACATTTCAGATAACATAATGTGAAATACGATTGATTAAATATAGATTTTAGCTTCATCTGAATGATGGCTGAAAAAGAAATCGAAAAGAAACGGAGTGGTTATATGAATCAAAATTTAGAAAAACAATTCAAAAAGTTAATAAAAAACAACATACATAATGATAGTTTCAATACTCGCAAGACTTACAAACAGAGATTCGGACAGTTTTTGGAGTTTTGTTCCGATAGAGGTATTCAGAGTATTCACAAGATAAAAAGCAAAACCGTTGCTGATTATGTTTCAATTCAACTCGACAACGGAGTTTCTGAAACAACGCTCAAAGCAACGGTGTCTGCAATAAGATATTTTATTAAAATGGCGTGTGAGTTTAAGGGTACAAAGCCTTTATTTAACCTTACCAATGCTCAACTCGGCATTGCTACCAAACGAGAGTTTGTTTATAAAGAAGGTATAAGCGAAAATGAATACCACCGAGCACTCGGCATAGCAAAAGATAAAAACGATAAGCTGGCGCTGGGTGCATTGAAGTTAGGCTATATTTTAGGGCTTCGTTCAAATGAAATATTCAACCTGCGAATGTATGAACTGCGTGATGCTATAAACAACGGTAAGCAGATTGAAATTGCGCACGGAACCAAAGGCGGTAGAAAGAGAACTGTTTTGTTTAATTCAAAACACCTTGATGAGTTAAAAGAGATTTACAATATCGCAAAGGCAAGCGGTAAAAGAATGACTGACAAGGTTATGACTTATAACGAAAAGGATGCCTGCAAGAAGAATTTAGCTTCATGGCATAATTGGTGGTCAAGAAATTCAGCTAAAATAGCAGATGATGGACGCAATACCCCATTAAGCGCACACAGTTTAAGAAGACAGTATGCAAGAAACTTATTTAACTCACTTCTTGAAAGAGGTAAAACTAAAGAAACAGCTGCTAATATTGTTAGCAACTGTTTAGGTCACGGTTCTGCCAGTGTTCGCAAGGATATCACGTCTATTTATTTAGGATTCAAGCTCTGATTATAATATCATTTTTGAGGTTTTGATTTGAGGGAGTTAGCTAATCCCCTCTGCAGAATAAAAATCTGCAAAAGGGGTAAAATTTTCATTTCGTCGGCTCGTCATCTCGGTCGCCAGCTTCTGAAAACAGACAGAGTATTGTGCACGCACAAAGCCAAGGTCCAGCATAAAACGCTTCGGTAATCAACCATACTCTGAAACCCTCACCTTTCGGTGACTGGGACGGTCGTTGGGGGTAACCCAACACATCTTAAAATAGGCGATGGCTCTCTAACAGCCGACGACTCTGGTCCACTAAAAGTGATTAAATCTTTCGCTTCCCAGTAGCGATTATATTTTATAGTTGGTCCGTCTCTCAACTTTAAACATATTCATTTTTAATATGTTTAAAGTGTAAAAAGATACACTTTTTTGTCAAGTCGGGTGTGACTTGACAAATTTTAATAGGTTTTTATACTTAAATCAAATAAAATATTTTATTCATCATATAAAAACGGCTAAGGAGCGTCCCAGCACTCCTTAGCCGTTTTATATTTCATTTGGATTTAAAAAATGGTTTTTTGTGCAACGGATATAGACGCCTCTTTTTCCAAGCTTTGCTTCTAAATCACAGTTGTGTTTCGGACATTTTACATTATACGCATCAATGTAACAGTTAACAATATCTGGAGTTAAATATGAAACATTTTTGCACGACAAGCACTTCAAGTATAGATTGCCCCGCTGACTTTTTTGTAAAGTTAATAGCTTCCCGCATTGTTCGCATTTTTCGTGCTTGTTCACATATAAAGAAAGAGTCATATCTTTGTTCAAAATATTTATTCCTTCGTTTTGCTCAGCGATATGTGCAGTTAAACCGAGGATAGATTTGTTTTCTAAATCTGATAAAGACATTATCATATTTACCGTATTTTCTCCAGATAACCGTATTGTATTTTGGCATATAGTTTTTGTTGCCCAATAATTATTATTAGCCGACTCGTGTTTAAACACCTTGTTTGATTGTGGCAAACCATACCATACAATTTTATCATCGATAGAAATAATAGGAAAAGTTGCATTTTCTGTTGCATCACATATTT
>JBGVHY010000169.1:0-7688 GCA_045122755.1 Acutalibacteraceae bacterium
TTGCTTTGATTCAAGGCAGCTCGGCAGGGTAATAGAAATAAATAACAAGTTTACTTCATCAGTCAATAATGAGCAGGTTATCGATGACTGCATAAAAGTAATAAAAGACGAAAAAGATAAGCTTGGGATTATTTCACCGTCATCTATGAATGATGAAGACTTTTTAAATGCTATTCAAAATTTAGGAAAAAACAAGAAAGGTTAAGGATTTGAAAATGGCTGAAATTAATAAAGATATCAACAAGGAACTCAATGAAAAAATGAGTGCAGTAGAACTTGAAAATGAGGATTTGGTAAACGATACTCCAAATACACCTATAGAAGATTTTGATAAAGAGCCTGATTTAGATGAGCTTGAAGAGCCTCCTGTTGAAGAACTTGAAGAAATTTCACAGGAAGAGCTTGATACAGCGCTTGTAATTGATGATGTTACTTTAAATGACCCTGTAAAGCTTTATCTTAAAGAAATCGGTCGTGTTCCGCTTCTCTCAGGTGAAGAGGAAATTGAGCTTGCTCAGAAGATTTTAGATGGCGATAAAATGGCGAAACAGCGCTTGACTGAGGCTAACCTTAGACTTGTTGTTTCTATTGCAAAAAGATATGTTGGCAGAGGTATGCACTTCCTTGACCTTATTCAGGAAGGCAATGTAGGTCTTATAAAAGCGGTTGAAAAATTTGACCATACTAAGGGCTTTAAGTTCTCAACTTATGCTACTTGGTGGATAAGACAGGCTATTACACGTGCTATTGCTGACCAAGCCAGAACAATTCGTATTCCTGTGCATATGGTTGAAACTATCCATAAATTAAAGAAGATTCAGTCTCAGCTTCTCCACGAAACCGGCAAGGAAGCAACTGAAGAGCAGATTGCTAAGGCTATGGGACTTACTGTAAGCCGAGTTCGTGAGATTATCAGAGTAGCGCAAGAGCCTGTTTCTATGGAAACACCTATCGGCCCTGAGGAAGACTCCAGACTTATGGACTTCATCAAAGATGATGATGCTTTAGCACCTGATGATGCTGCTCTTAAAACTATTACAAACGAAGATATTGATGCTGTTCTTAAAACTCTTACTCCAAGAGAAGAAAATGTTATCAGACTTCGTTTTGGTCTTAAAGACGGTAGATGTCACACTCTTGAAGAGGTTGGCTCTGAATTTGAAGTTACCCGTGAGCGTATTCGTCAAATTGAAGCTAAAGCACTTCGTAAGCTCCGTCATCCTGTTCGTTCAAATAAGTTCAGAGACAGCAAGTAAGGAGTTAGCTAAATGCGAATAAGCCTTGAAACAGATTATGCGGTTAGAATTGTTGATTGCCTTGTAAATGTTAATAAGCGTACAAGTGCATCGGAAATCGCTGAAAAAACAAGGGTTACTGAAAAATTCTGCTTGAAAATACTTCGTAAGCTGGTTTCTGCCGGACTTGTGAAATCCTTTAAGGGTGTCGGCGGCGGTTATGAGCTTAATAAGCGTCCTGAGGAAATCACTCTTAAACAGGTTATTGAAACTATCGAAGGTCCTATAGTGTTGAGCCGTTGCTTGCAGGAGGACTTTAACTGTGAACATAATGGGAGCAACTGCACCTGTTATTTTCATAAGGTATTTTATGAGGTTTCAAAAGAAATGGCAGAGCGCTTTGATTCTGTAACCTTTTCGGAAAGATAAATCACAAAACCACGCCCGTTTTCGGGCGTGGTTTTGTGTTTAAAATACTAGTTGAACTAAAAGCATATAGCAAGCTGTTCCGCTGATTATACTGAGCAATGTGTTGCTCTTCCAAATATGCAGCAATACAACTACTGCACAGGAGATTAATTCAGGAATTCCAAACGGTGAAGTGGTAAATGAAATATTGCGAAGACAATATATAACCAACATTCCCATAATTGCATAAGGAAGAACTTTGCCGAGATATGTGATATATGTAGGTGTTTTACGCTTTTCATTAAAAACTAAAAACGGTAAAAAACGAAGCACCATAGTTACAAGCGCAATTACTGCTACTAAAAGAGTTGAATGTGTACTATTCATTATCTTCACCTCTTTCACGCTTTCTATCTATAGTTAAAATCAATGTGATTAAAATCATAGTAGGTATTAAAAAGTTATCCGCTTTAAAAACAACAAGGCAGATTATCGAGCAAAATAAGCCGATTATCGCAGGACGATGGTTTTTAGTGCTTTTCCATTGCTCTACAAAAACGGTTACAAACAATGCTGTAAGCGCAAAATCAATGCCTTCTGTGCTGAAAGGAATAATATTACCAAGCAGAGAGCCAATTACCGAGCCTGCTACCCAATAGCATTGATTGAAAAGTGAAACAATTAAATAATATAGCGACGGATTGTCTATATCATCGGGCAATTCACTACAATTAAGCGAATATGTTTCATCGGTAAGAGAAAAAATGAGATAAGGCTTTTTTCGCCCTGTGTTTTTATATTTATCTATCATTGAAATGCCGTAAAATAAGTGCCTTGCGTTTACCATAAGAGTTGTAAGCGCTGCTGTTATCAACGATGCACCTCCTGAGAGAAGGTTGATCGCAAGATATTGCATCGAGCCGGCAAAAATGAACAAACTCATTGCAAATGCCCAGAGCACTCCATAACCCTTGGAATTTAGCAGTATTCCAAAACCAATACCAAGTACTATGTATCCGGCTAAAACGGGTAGAGTTGCAATAAAAGCTTTTTTTATCGTAGAACTTTTTCTTTCCATTAAAAAATCTCCGTAAATTTTTTAAATCTTTATCTATAATATCATTTAAAAAAGATAAAATCAATGTTATAATAAAAAATAATTTGGTTTAATTATAAAGGAGGCCGAGATTTTGGTTTTCAGATTATATATTGAGAAAAAAAGAGGTCTTGATAACGCCGCTAAAAATCTGCTTGGGTTTATAAGGAATTATGTTTCGCTCGAGCCTGAATCGCAAGTAAGACTTTTTGAAAGATATGATTTTGATGGATTGTCTAAGGAAGATTTTGATATAATTTCAAGTAAAATACTTGTTGATGAAAATACTGATACACCTTTCGTTGATTATTTACCGCTTACAAACAGCTGGCGCAGCTTTTCTATGTCACCTTTTGACGGCAAGTATGAGGAGAAGCTACATAATTTACGCAGCACAGCGCGTGCATACGGCATAAACAACAATTTTAAAATGAAATATGCAAAAATCGTTGCTGTTTCGGAGCTTCTTAATGATTATAAGCTTGAGGAAATTAAAAATCTTATTGTTGATAAGAATTATTTTGAGTTGCCTGATAATAATAAGGCACTTAGCATTGATGATGAAACATATGATTTTGGCTCAACTGTAGTTGATGATGACTTTTTAGAGAAAAATGATGTTCAGATTTATCAGTATCTTAAAAAGACATCTTTGAAAATGACAAAAGAAATGCTCTGTATTGTACGAGATTATTTTAAACTGCTTAAAAGAAATCCTACTTTGATTGAGCTTTATGCAATGGATTCATATATCAGTTCAAAGAATATTCCTGAGAATTATAAATTCAATGAAATCAATTTTGAAGATGCAACAGGCATTTCTCCGCTGAAAATAACTATGGATGAATTTATAAGCTTGCGCGAACAGGCAGGAATTGATAAAACAGGCGCTATTTCTCTCAAAGATATAGCGATGGCGGGATATGACTATATGAAACAGAAAGGTCAGATTCAGGATATAGTTATTGAAAACGGACAGCCGCTCATACAGACTCCTGTTGACGTCAACGGCGTTGTTGAACAGTATCTTATCTCGTTTAAAGCAGGAAAAGCCGATAAGTATAAGGAGTTTGATGTTTTTCCGCAGAAATCTTTCAATACTCTTGAGGCTTATCAGTCGTTATCCCTTGATTGCCGTCCTTTTGTTAATAAAAAAGACAGAAGTTCAGCAAAAATAAGCTTTGAAAACATAACAATCGGTGATTATATTACTTCTAAGGTTGCACAGATGAACAGGGAACTTAGTATCTGCTCATCGCTCGGCGGACAGATTTTCAGTAAAAGCATTAAAAAGCCTGCTAATTTCTGTGCTACTGCTTTTTCAGGCATTAAATCCGATTTTTCCGGCAAAGTTTCAAGCGGTGATTATATCGTTATGCTCGGCAGTAAGATGAGAGTCTGGGATTTATCTGATAAAAATTTCCGCCAGCGTATGAATTTTATGCAGCTTGAAAAGATAAATCAGTTCTTTAAAATTGCATCAAATGAAACATTTATTAAAAAATCTCTTGATTTTTCAGATGGTATTGCATCAGGCTTATTAAATGCTTTTGATGGCGTTGAAATTGATATAAACCGTATAGTTGCGGCGAAATATTTACCGCTTTCGCATCTGGCACTCAGCGTAAAAAATTGCCGTGCAGGTGTGGTCGTTTCAAAAGAAAATATTGAAAGAGTTAAACGCATTTGTTCAGAGCTTGCACTTTCTTCACACATTATCGGTGAGATTAAGGAAGAGCCGTTTATCGTTATTAAAAACGGTAAGAAACAGGTTGCCAATCTTTAAACTGAGTTTATTTATTCGCTTCACAGCATTGAAAAACACAGTGTTTTGATTAAAGATTTATCAGACAGAAAGATAGATTTTACAGAGAGTTATCCCGATTTTGAAAAACTTTCAATTAAAGAGGCTTTCCTGCAAAATCTTAAAAATATTTCGTTGTGTTCAAAGAAAGGTATTTCTTCAAGCTTTGATTCAACAGTAAATGGCGGTTGCGTTGTCGCACCGTTTGGCGGTAAAAATGAGATTACGCCTGCCGATGCGTTTGTTTGTAAAATTCCTACTTCTACGGGAAATACAAATACAGTTACAGCCGTATCATACGGCTGTAATCCGAGAATTTCAAGTATCAGCCCTTATCATGGCGCGGCTTTCTCGATTATGGAATGTATTTCTAAAATCGTTGCAAGCGGTGCAAACTCAATCAATACAAAGCTTGGTATTTGTCAGAATATTTCAGAGCCTAAAGGCTTTGCTTCAAAATACAGCGGTTTGTTTTCCGCACTTTTCGGTGCTTTTGCTACTGAAATAGGAATGAATATTCCGTCTGTATCCTATGATTTAAGCATTGATAAAAACAGCGATGATTTGCTGGATTTCTCGTGCTTTGCTATTGCGGTTTCAAAAGGAAACGAGGTCATTACTCCTGAGTTTAAATCGGCAGGGTCTACAGTAATTCTTATTCCTATGCCTGTTGTTTTAAAAACAGGGCTACCTGATTATGACAAAGCAAAGGTTATTTATCGACAAATTCATTATTTGTCACAGAACGGCAAGGTACTTTCTGCCTGCGTTGTAAATGAGGGCGGTATTGCATCAACTGTTGCAAAGATGAGTTTTGGTAATAATATCGGTGTTGAGTTTAAAAACCTTGATGAGAATACTTTGTTTTCGGCAAAACCCGCTTCTATTGTTATTGAAACTAAAAATCCTGGTGCTTTCTCGGGTATGGATACACTTATTATCGGTAAAACAATTTCTGAGCAGAAATTTGTTTTTGATTCGGAGAGTATTACGCTTAATGAAGCATTGGCGGCGTTCACCGCTCCTATGCAAAGCTTTTATCCTACAAGAACTCTTAAAAAGACCGCTATGGCGAAAATCGAGCCGTATACAGTTGAGAAAAACGATAGATACATATGCTCTAATAAGGTTGCAGTTCCGAGAGTTATTATCCCTGTATTTACTTCGTTCTCAGGTGCTAATGATTGTATGCGTTCATTTTTGAATGCAGGCGGCGAGGTTGAGGTTTACTGCATAAATCCTAAGGATTTTCAGAATTCCTTGAATACATTATCTAAAAAAATTGAGGTGTCACAGATAATCTGTCTGCCTTCAGGCGCATCGAACTTCCATTCCGCTGAGCTTGGCTACAGCGTTATGACTAACCCGATTATTACTGAGTCGGTTGTGAAGCTTCTCAACAGAGACGGTCTTATTATCGGTTTTGAAGAAGGATTTGATATTCTTCTTCGTACCGGGCTTATCACAAGCGGTATTTATAAGTCCTATGAAACAGGCGCATTTTTGACTAACAACACTGTTGCGAGACCTTCATCGGGATTTGTAAGTACTAAGATTGTTTCTGATAAATCTCCTTGGCTTTCTAATTGCAAAACAGGGGATATTCATACTCAGGCTGTTTATCATAACAAAGTCCGATTTGTTGCCGATGAGGTTACAATGCTTTCGCTCATCAACAATAATCAGGTTGCTTCACAGTATGTTGATAAAAACGGTAAAGCGGCTGCAAAAATGCCGTTTAACCCTGATTCAAGTGTTTGCGCGGTTGAGTCTCTTACCTCGCCTGATGGCAGGATTTTAGGTAAGGCATCTCAGCCTCAGAGAAGAACAAGAGGTTGTTTCAAAAATATTTACGGTAATAAAGAAATGCATATATTTGAAGCAGGAATAAATTATTTTAAGATTTAATTCGGAGGGAATTATGAAGTATTTAGTTGTATTATGTGATGGTATGGCAGATTTGCCAAATGAAGTTCTCGGCGGTAAAACACCGATGCAGGTTGCAAACAAGCCGATGATGGATAAGCTTTGCAAAGCTTCAAAAATCGGAATGTGTAAGACAGTTGCTGAAGGGCTCAAGCCTGGTAGCGACGTTGCAAATTTATCAGTTTTAGGCTATGATGCAAAGACTTGTTATTCGGGACGTTCACCGCTTGAAGCTGCAAACCTCGGAATTGAGCTTAACGATGATGAAATCGCTATGAGATGCAATCTTGTAACCTTGTCAGATGCTGAAAATTATGAGGACAGAGTTATGGTTGACTATTGCGGCGGTGATATTACAACTGAAGAGGCTGACGAGCTTATAAAAGCTTTAGAAGAAGCTTTCGGCGATGAAAACAATCATTTCTACACAGGAGTTCAGTACAGACATTGCCTTGTATCAAAACTCGGCGGTTTAGGTCTTGAATTTACCCCTCCTCACGATATTTCGGATAAAGTTATCGGTGAGCATTTAAGTAAAGTACCGACTGCTACACCGTTTGTTGAGCTGATGAAAAAATCAGTAGAAGTTCTTGAAAATCATCCTGTAAACTTAAAAAGAAAAGCAGAAGGCAAACGTCCTGCAAACTCAGCTTGGTTCTGGGGTGAAGGCAAAAAGCCTGCTCTTCCATTCTTTAAGGATATGTTCGGAATTGACGGCGCTGTCGTTTCAGCGGTTGACCTCATCAGAGGTATCGGCAAGCTTTCTAAAATGGAGGTTGCTGAGATTGACGGTGTAACAGGTTATATCGATACCGATTTTGATAAAAAAGCTGATACAGCTAAAGACTTGCTTACAAGGAATGATTTTGTTTTTGTTCATCTAGAAGCGCCTGATGAGTGCGGTCACAGAGGCGAAGCTGAGAATAAGGTTAAAGCCATTGAGCTTATTGATCAAAAGATTTTAACACCACTTTATGAAGAAATTCAGAAATACGGCGATTTCAAAATCCTTATTATGCCTGATCATCCGACACCGCTTTCAATTAAAACTCATACTTCTGAGCCAGTTCCGTTTATGATTTACAGCAGTAGTGAAAAATTTGACGGCGCTGATACATTTACTGAAGAAAACGCTGAAAATTCAGGCTTGTACATAGGAAAGAGCGTTGACCTTATGCCTATGTTCCTTGGCAAGTAAGATATGAGTAAAACAGTTATT
>JBGVHY010000170.1:0-2369 GCA_045122755.1 Acutalibacteraceae bacterium
TCTTTGCATAAATCTTTTCTGCGTTCCTCTGTGAGCGGTGGGAAGTTAAGTCGAATTGATTTGCCGTCGTTAGTTGGGTTAATACCAATATCAGAAGTCTGGATTGATTTTTCAATTTCTTTTAATGTGCTTGCATCCCAAGGAGTAATCATAAGAGTTCTCGGCTCAGGAACTGATACTGCAGCCATCTGTGCTACAGGGGTTGGTGTGCCGTAATAGTCAACAACAACCTTGTTTAAAACTGCAGGGTTTGCACGACCTGCTCTTACTGCTGCATACTCTTTATCGAGTGCATCAATAGTTTTATTCATTTTTTCCTCGCATTTTTTGATGATTTCGCTCATGTTCTTTTCACCTTTCTTATATATAAATTTTCAAAAATTATTTTACAATTGTACCGATATCTTCACCGCAGAGCGCTTTAACAATATTATCAGGCTCTTCAAGTGAAAATACCAAAATAGGCATATTGTTGTCCATACTAAGTGATGCCGCTGTGCTGTCCATAACCTTAAGACCTTTATCAAGAACGTCCATTTGTGAAAGCTCACTGAACTTTTTAGCATCAGGATTAAGTTTCGGATCTGAGTCATAAACACCGTCAACATTAGTTGCTTTAAAGATAATTTCAGCATCAATTTCTACTGCTCGAAGTGCTGCACCTGTGTCGGTAGAGAAGAACGGGTTGCCTGTGCCACAGCCGAAAATTACAACTCTGCCTTTTTCAAGGTGACGAATTGCACGGTTACGGATGTAAGGTTCGGCAATCTTATTCATTTCAATAGCAGTCTGAACTCTTACAGGGACATCTAACTGCTCAAGCGCATCAGCAAGAGCCAATGAATTGATAACAGTTGCGAGCATACCCATATGGTCAGCTCTTGTTCTATCCATTTTACCGCTTGAACGACCTCTCCAGAAGTTACCGCCGCCTACAACAATAGCGATTTCAGCGCCAAGGTCAACGCATTTTTTAATGCTTCCGCAGATTTCGAGCACTTTATCAAAATCAAGTCCCATGCTCTGGTTACCTGCAAGTGCCTCGCCTGAAAGTTTAAGTAAAATTCTTTTATAAACAGGTTTCATTTTTAAAAATCCTCTCGTTTAATTTCATCTTATATATAATACTATAATTAAGAGATAAAGTAAAGCGAAATTTTTAGATAAATTTGAATATTTTTAAAATTTATGAAATTTGACTAAAACATAAACAAAACAAAAAGACGGTCGCATATGCAACCGTCTTTCTCTGGAGCTGCTAACCGGATTTGAACCGGTGACCTCTTCCTTACCAAGGAAGTGCTCTGCCGACTGAGCCATAGCAGCATTTTAATCAGCGTTTACTATTATATTTAATAACCCTAAAAAAGTCAAGTCTTTTTTAAAAAAATATGAAAAATATATTGTTATACAAGTAAAATTGTAGTATTATAAACAAAAAGATTTAGGAGCGATTATGATAAAAATTCTTGTAATATTTACAGGTGGGACTATTGCCTCAAGCTTGTATGACGGAGTTATTGATACAAATATAGAAATGCCTTATAAGCTTATTGAAAAATACAAGGCGGTTGACGATAGTGTGTTTTTTGAAACTGACGAGCCGTATTTCATTTTAAGCGAAAATCTTTCAGGAGAGCATTTAACAAAACTTTGCAGTTGCGTTAAAAATGATATCTCAAAAGACTATGACGGTATTATCGTAACTCATGGCACTGATACTTTGCAGTACTCTGCGTCAGCATTAGACATTGCCTTAGGAAAAATAAATATACCTGTAGTGCTTGTTTCAAGCAACTATCCACTTGATGACGAACGCGCTAACGGCTTCCGAAATTTCTGCGGTGCGGTAGATTTTATTAAAAGACAAGCCAGCGGAGTGTTTGTTTCTTATAAAAATAATGGGGAAGAACTAAAAATTCATACACCTGAAAAACTTCTTGATTATGATTGTTTTTCCGATGTTTTAAGAAGTATTGACCGAGAAATCAGCAAAAAACATCTTGATTTAGATGTTAATTTATCGGAAAAATCACCTGTTTTACGCTTAAAAGTTCACCCCGGAATGAGATTTCCGTCACTAGACGGTTATAAATGTGTAATTATCGATACTTACCATTCAGGTACGCTTAAAACCGATGACAGTGAATTTTCGGAGTTTGTAAAAAAAGCTTATATTCCTGTTGTTTTAACAGGTGTTTCAGATGGTAATATCTATAAAAGTGCCGAAAACTTAAAAACAACAGAAAATATTGTTGTTTCAACCTATTCGCCGATTTACACTTATATAAAATGTTGGATTTTAATTGAAAACGGTTTGAATATCAAAGAAAATTTATAAATTAACCGCTTTAACCCAAAATTCATAG
>JBGVHY010000171.1:0-3258 GCA_045122755.1 Acutalibacteraceae bacterium
CTTCATACTATCACAGGGCTTCTTTCTGCAAAAAACGGCAGTATTATTTATGACGGCAACGATATTACAAAGGTTGCACCTCATAAAATCGTTACTATGGGTATGGCTCACGTTCCTGAGGGACGCCGCGTTTTCCAGCAGCTTTCGGTTCTTGAAAACCTCAAAATGGGCGCTTATACCAGAAATGATAAAAAAGAATTTGAGGAAACTTTAAAAACTGTTTATCAGCATTTCCCAAGACTTGAAGAAAGAAAAAATCAGGTTGCGGGAACTCTTTCGGGCGGTGAACAGCAGATGCTCGCAATGGGCAGAGCTATGATGTCAAAACCGAAGCTTATCGTAATGGATGAGCCTTCAATGGGTCTTTCGCCGTTGCTTGTAAAAGAAGTTTTCAAAATTATCGAAGCTATGCACGCCGCAGGTATCACAGTTTTGCTTGTTGAACAGAATGCGAAAATGGCGCTTTCAATAGCTGACAGAGCTTATGTTCTTGAAACAGGAAATATTACACTTTCGGGAACAGGCAAAGAGCTTATGACAAGTGAAGAAATCAAAAAAGCATATTTGGGCGGTTAATTACGCTTTATCTAAAGAAGAACGGAAGAAAATTCCGTTCTTTTTTTATGAAATACTTTACAAAATCGCAAATGAGAATTATAATAAAGCTAATCAGTGTTATAGGGGTATGTTATGAAAAAGGAGTTAGTTGAAACATTTAAAGAATGTGTATTTGAGTTTTGCGAGAAATACAGATTGCAAATTGTTGATTGCAAAACCGAAGAAAAAGATAAAAAATATGTCAGCGTTGGTTTTGAATTTCCAAGCGCAAAGGTGGAGTTTATTTATAATATAAAAGAAAGAGTTTTCTGCCCTGCAAGTACACTTTATTGCAGAATCTATCCGCGCAAAAACAATAATGTTTATTTTCATATTCCTGAAATCGCTCAGTACATACTTGATGATATCTATAAATGCTTTTATTTTCCGTATATTGAAAATCCTCAGAGAATGAGAAATTGTTTTGCTTATCTTTTTGAAACGATAATTGATGCGTTGCCTCGTATTTATTCGTTGATACAGGACGAGGAAAAATATCGTGAATTGCTATTAAAAAAAGAATCTTTGCTTGTAAAAGAATTTAATATCAGAAAGTCATATGAATTTCAGAGTGAATATTATGTTGAAGAAGATGTTCTCGGCGAGTATCAGGATATGTATGAGAATAGCTGGCTTTTATATGCTTTTACAAGATTTGATGGTTATCAGCTGTTTTTGATTGGAAAATATGAAAAAGCAAAAATGGCTTACGAAAAATTGCTTTTAAAAAGACAACCCGATGTATTCAGCGCAAAATTACTAAAAAAGATAAATGAGCTTATCGCAAACGGCGAAGAGTATACTCCGCTTGAGCTCGAATGTCGCTCCGAAATAGATGCCCGTATGGGATCTATGGATGGTCGTACTTTTTTAATGGGTGTTATGTGCGTGCTGATAGCCTATGCGGTGTTTTTTATTGTGTTTTCAGTGTTTTTATTTTGCTTAATAAAACTGTTTGCTTCTGACATAACTTTTCTTGCAGGTGTCAAATGGTATGATTCGCTTTGGCTTGCAGGAAATCCCGGTTTGTGGGGTGGTATTGCTTTCAGAAAACAGATTTCGAGTCTTGTTCTTCGCCGTAAAGCAAATCCAATTATTGATTTTGATAAAATTTCAACGCCTAAAGCAATCAATGGTTTAGCTTATGGATTTTTTGCAGTAGTAACTGTACTTACGATTGTACTTTCGTCGTGTTCTCTTTGTTGTTCGGCATTGTTTTATGAGGATAGAGTCAAGTTCCCTGCAAGTGATGTAGAATTTACGCTTGAAATGGTTACAAAGAAATATTCCGAAATTGATAAAATATTTTTTGTCGAAGCAAGATATAATGAGTACGGGGATCGAATTGAGAGAAGCTCTTATGTATTGAAGTTTAATGATAGCACAATGCTTGACCTTGACGGATATACTTCAGTTGAAGAAACCGAAACGTTTATATTGAGTCTTTTACCCAAAGATATTGAAATAACTTATGTAGATTCCGAACGAAATATAGAATAATATGGGGTGAAATAATGAAAATTTCAAGTGATTTTATCGGCGGTAATATTATAGTTGAAAAGCAGGACGACGATACCGTTTACCTTTTGCCCGATTTGCGTGACAGTACAGAAAATTGGTTTTACTGGGCGTTTTGTGTAAGCGGCGCAAAGGGCAAAACAGTCACTTTCGACTTTTGTGATAAAAATGTTATTGGGTATTACGGTCCTGCGGTAAGCAGCGATTTCAAAAAATGGGAGTGGCTCGGTAAAACTGATGACAGAAGCAGTTTTGCTTACACTTTTGTCAGCGATGAGCCTGTGTATTTTGCTCATCATATGCCTTACTTACCTGAAAAGTTTTTTAGATTTTGCGATGAAAACAATCTCAACCCCGAAACTTTTTGTGCCAGCGAAAAGGGCAGAGAAGTTCCTTGTTTGAAAATCGGGAGCGGTGAGAAAAACATTATTTTAACTTCACGTCATCACGCTTGCGAGTCAACGGGCACTTATGTTTTACAAGGTGTACTTACTGAGCTTATCAATGAAATGCCTCGTGATATTTCGGTACTTTGTGTGCCGTTTGTAGATTACGACGGAGTGTTAAACGGTGACCAGGGTAAGGCACGTGCGCCCCACGACCACAACCGCGATTATTTATCTGAACCGATTTATACGACAACGAGAGCAATAAAGGATTTCGTCGACAAAAACGGTGTTTTTATGGCATTTGATTTTCATTCGCCTTGGCATATGTACGGCAGAAATGATGCGGTGTTTATTGTACATAATGATTTTAACGATCGCGACGAGGTGGAAGCTTTTAGCGAGCTGTTTAAAAAATATAGCGATACAGACACACTCGGTTATAACGGCGAAGATGATATCGAGTCAGGACAGGAGTGGAACAGCATGGGCGACAAGTCGAACTTTGCCGCTCAGATGGCAAAACGCGGTAAAGTGGCATTTACCCTTGAAACCGCCTATTTCGGCAGAGAAAATTATATTTTTTCAGAGGAAAAAGCCATTAATACGGGAATCGCCTTTGCAAAAGCGCTGAAGGAATATCTAAAAACAAAATAAAACTCTTGAATTTTGTTGAATTATAAGGTATAATCTATAAGAAAATTTAATCAGGCGAATATAACGACACAAGTAGTGCTTTGCACATAAATCTGATTAC
>JBGVHY010000172.1:0-6383 GCA_045122755.1 Acutalibacteraceae bacterium
TCAAAGCTTGCCGCTAAGGAATTTCCTGAATATGATGTTTCCTTGCGTTCAGCGGTTTCTATCGCAAGAAGATTGCAAGACCCATTAGCGGAGCTTGTTAAAATCGACCCTAAAGCAATCGGTGTCGGTCAGTATCAGCACGATATGCCTCAGGCGAAGCTTAGCGGTGCACTTGATGGTGTAGTTGAAAGCTGTGTAAATGAGGTCGGTGTTGACCTTAATACCGCCTCAGCACCGTTACTTAGCCGTATTGCAGGTATCAACGCAACTGTTGCAGGTAATATCGTTGCTTACCGCGAGGAAAACGGCGCTTATACTTCGCGCGCTCAGCTTAAAAAAGTGCCTAAACTCGGACCAAAAGCTTACGAGCAGTGCGCAGGATTTTTGCGTGTTGACGGTAAAGATGTGCTTGATAATACAGGAGTTCACCCTGAAAGCTACAAAGCTGCCGGTGAAGTAATCTTGCTTTGCGGTTATACTAAAGATGATGTTAAAAACGGCAAGATCATAGATTTAGCTGAGAAAATCGATAAAATGGGTGTTAATAATACCGCCGAAAAGCTCGGTATCGGTGTTCCTACTCTTAAGGATATTGTAAAAGAATTATCAAAACCGGGGCGTGACCCTAGGGACGATTTACCTAAGCCGACCTTCAGAACGGATGTTATTTCTATGGAAAGTTTAAAAGAGGGTATGGAGCTTAAAGGTACTGTACGAAATATTATTGACTTCGGCGCATTTGTCGATATCGGTGTTCATCAGGATGGTTTAGTTCATATCTCGCAGATAAGTGACAAATATATCAAACACCCGAGCGAAGTGCTTAAAGTAGGCGATATTGTGAGTGTAAAAGTGCTTTCGGTTGATGTTGCCAAGAAGCGCATTTCGCTTACAATGAAAGGCGTATAAGCTATGGATTGTGAAAATTGCGCTTACTACGCTTTTGATGAGGATTACGAAGAGTATTTCTGCACTGCGGTGCTTGATGAAGACGAGGTCTATCGCATTTCGCAGACTAAAAAATGTCCGTATTTCCGTGACGGCGACGAATACAAAGTAGTCAGAAAGCAGAATTAGAGTCTAATATGATAAATATAAAAATACCCGATTACTGCAAAAGAATAATGAGTGTTTTATCGGCGAATGGCTTTGAAAGTTATTTGGTTGGTGGTTGTGTAAGGGATAGTCTTATGGGTGAAAAGCCACACGATTATGATATTACCACAAACGCAACACCCCAAGAGATGCTTGAATGTTTTAAAGACTTTAAAGTTGTTGAAACAGGTCTGAAACACGGCACGCTTACAGTTGTTATTGATGATAAAAATATTGAAATAACAACCTATCGAGTGGACGGCGAGTATGATGATAACCGTCATCCGAAAGAGGTTTCTTTCACAAGAAACTTAGAGGAAGATTTAAAACGGCGCGATTTCACCGTTAACGCAATGGCGTATAACGATGAAAGCGGTGTGGTTGACCTCTATGGCGGTGAAAAAGACCTTGAAAAAAGAGTAATCCGCTGTGTTGGCGAGCCTGATAAACGTTTTAATGAGGATGGGCTCCGCATTTTGCGTGCGTTAAGATTTGCCGCGGTGCTGGGTTTTGGTATTGCAGAAGAAACCGCAAAAAGTATTCATAAGAATAAGGAATTACTTGAAAATATGTCAGCAGAGCGTATCTTTGTTGAGTTTAAAAAGCTACTCTGTGGTAAAAATGCTGAAAAAATACTGCTTGAATTTAAAGATGTTATTGCAGTATTTATACCTGAAATAAAGCCTTGTTTCGACTTTGACCAAAACACAAAATATCATTGCTATGATGTTTATACTCATATTGTAAAAACTGTGTCAGCGGTGGAAAAGGACGAAAAATTACGTCTAGCGTGCTTCTTTCACGATATAGGTAAACCTCAGGTTTACTTTACCGATAAAGACGGCACAGGGCATTTCTACGGGCATAATAAAACCTCGGTGAAAATTGCAGAAACGGTTTTAAAAAGGCTTAAATGCGATAATGAAACGCTGAAATTTGTTCTTGATGCAGTTAAATATCACGATACGCAAATAGTACCGACAGAAAAAGCGGTAAAACGCTTTTTAAATAAAACTTGCTTTCGTTTTTTGCGCTCGCTTTTAAAGATTAAGCGTGCAGATGCGGCGGCTCATGCCGAAAAATACCGCGATAGGGAAGAATATATTAAAAGCATACTTGATATTCTTTCAAAAATAGAAGAAGAAAATCAGTGTTTTACACTAAAAAATCTCGCCGTAAACGGCAGGGATTTGATTGAGCTCGGAGTTAAACCGAATGAAGAAATGGGTAAAATCCTTAATAATTTGCTTTTAGCAGTTATTGATGGGAAAGTGAAAAACGAAAAAGAAGAATTGATAAAATTAATTCAAAGGGAGATAATTTAAGTGGAATATTATACAGTCTTATTGCCGTTGGCAATAATTTTGTTGGTATCAAAAGTTTTAACAAAAGGATGTTCAAAAATCGGTATGCCGAATGTTGTCGGTATGTTGCTTGCGGGTGTATTAATCGGGTTTATTCAGTACATACCCGGTCAGGAGATAATCACCGATGTATCGCTTGAAGGACTGGGCTTCTTAGCGAAAATCGGAGTTATTTTGATTATGTTTTCAGCAGGTCTTGGAACTGACCTTGACAGTATAAAAGAAGTAGGCTTGCCGGCTGTGCTTATAACAACTGCCGGTGTAGTTGTCCCTATGGGATTGGGATTTGGTGTCGCAACTCTTTTCAGCGGAACTGATGATGTGCTTACAAATCTGTTTTACGGTGTTATTCTTACTGCTACTTCCGTTTCTGTAACGGTTGCGACTTTAAAGGAATTAGGCAAACTCAACAGTAAAGTCGGAAATACAATAATCACCGCCGCTATTCTTGATGATATTATCGGCGTAATTATTCTTTCGGTTGTTGTTTCTATGAAGTCAAAGGGCGGTCAAGCTGCAAATCCTGTTAAAGTTATTCTTATGACAGTTGCGTTCTTTATCTGTGCAATTGTCTTAGGCTTTATCATCAAAAAGTTCTTTAAATGGCTTGGTGACCGCTATCCGCACCACAGATTAGTGCCGATTTTCAGTCTTTCGGTATGCTTTTTCTTTAGTTATGCTTCTGAGGCTTATTTCTCAGTTGCAGATATCACCGGCGCATTTGTTGCAGGTATTATGCTTTCAGGTACTCACGAAACAAGATATGTTGACAGACGTTCTGAGATTATGACTTATATGATTTTCTCGCCTGTATTTTTTGCAAATATCGGTATCACAACAAAGTTTTCAGGAATCAATACTTCGCTTATTCTTTTTGGCGTAATGTTTATTATAGCAGGCTTAATCGGCAAAGTTCTTGGCTGTTCTGTTTTTGCTAAGCTTTGCAAATTCAATGTAAAAGACTCGTTTAAAATCGGTGTCGGTATGATGGCTCGTGCCGAGGTAGCACTGGTTTGCGCTCAAAAAGGTGTAGATGCAGGCATTATAAGCTCTGATATTATGCCGTTTATTCTTATTTTGATTATTGTTTCGAGCTTTACAACTCCGATTCTTCTAAAACAGCTTTACAAAGGCGAACTTAAAGAAATAAATGCTTTGTAATATCTGCCCTAGAAAGTGTAACGTTGACCGCAGCGAAAAAACAGGCTTCTGCGGCGTAGGCGAAAAAATAAAAGTCGCAAGAGCTGCGTTGCATTATTATGAAGAGCCTTGCATTTCGGGAGAAGAAGGCTCAGGAACAGTATTTTTTTCAGGCTGCAATTTAAAATGCGTTTACTGCCAAAATAAATCAGTATCGGCAGGCTTCGGCAAAGAGATAACAGCCGAGCGCCTTAGTACGATTTTCCTCGAATTACAGGAAAAAGGCGCTAATAATATCAATCTTGTAACCCCTGACCAGTATGCGTTAAAGATTAAAAAGGCATTGTTAATCGCTAAAAAGGACGGGCTTAAAATACCGATTGTTTATAATACAAGTGGTTATTGTTCTACTGAAACTATTGCAAAGTTAAAAGATATAGTTGATATTTTTCTAACTGATTTTAAATATATGTCGTCAGAAAAAGCGCAAAAATATTCGCTTGCAAAAGATTATCCAGACAAAGCAAAATCAGCTTTGAAAAAGATGTTTTTGTCAGTCGGCAAACCGCAGTATGATGATAACGGCATTATGAAAAAAGGTGTTATTGTCCGCCATCTGTGTTTGCCTGAAAATACCGATGACTCCAAAATGGTAATTAAATATCTTTATGATACTTACGGTGATGATATAATAATCAGCATAATGAATCAGTACACACCGATGGGTGAGAGTAAATATCCCGAACTTAACCGAAAATTAACTGAGGAAGAATACGATGAAGTAGTAGATTTTGCGGTAGAGCTTGGTATTGAAAATGCCTTTGTTCAGGAAGGCGAAACGGCTGATGAGTCGTTCATTCCTGATTTTTCGTCGCTTGCAGGTATTTGATATTGACTAATATTGTTGAATAATGTATAATTATTAGATAAGGTGAGGAGTG
This sequence comes from Acutalibacteraceae bacterium, assembly GCA_045122755.1. Taxonomy (GTDB): domain Bacteria; phylum Bacillota; class Clostridia; order Oscillospirales; family Acutalibacteraceae; genus RUG11462. The sequence goes on from JBGVHY010000172.1 coordinate 4,541, forward strand.
AGAAAACTGAAAAACGTAATTATTATCGGCGCAGGTCCTGCAGGTTTAACTGCCGGATATGAGCTGTTAAAACAATCAGATGATTATAAAGTAGTTATTCTTGAGGAGTCCGAGGCAATCGGCGGAATCTCAAAAACTGTTTATTATAACGGTAACCGTATGGATATCGGCGGTCATAGATTTTTCTCAAAAGACAAGCGTGTAAACGAATTTTGGGAAGAAATTATGCCGTTACAGGGCGCACCTGCTTACGATGATGCGGTTTTAAAAAGAGAAAAGAATTACGCTGAAAACGGTCCTGACCCTGAAGAAGTTGACCGCGTAATGCTACTTCGTGACCGCGTCTCTCGAATTTATTATAAAAATACTTTCTTTGATTATCCTGTTACTTTAAGCTGGAATACTATCAAAGGAATGGGCTTTGTAACCACTATAAAAGCAGGCTTTTCATATTTAAAATCTGTTTTTTATAAACTTCCTGAAACCTCGCTTGAGAATTTTTATATTAACCGTTTCGGTAAGGTGCTTTATTCAATGTTTTTTGAAGGCTACACCGAGAAGTTATGGGGCAGACATCCCAGTGAAATTTCAGCGGATTGGGGTTCTCAGCGTGTAAAAGGTCTTTCAATTACAGGGGTTATCAAAAATGCCTTTATGAAGATTTTCTCGGTTCAGAGTTCAACCACCGAAACCTCACTTATTGAACAGTTCCATTATCCGAAATTCGGTCCGGGTCAACTTTGGGAAACAGTTGCTAACCGTATTACCGAAATGGGCGGTCAGATTCTTTATAACTGCAAGGTGGAAAAACTGCTTGTCGATGAGAAAAACGGCAAGGTTAAATCAGTTGTTTTTGATAAAAACGGAAGAACTATGAAAATTGACGCGGATATTTTTATCTCGTCAATGCCTGTTAAGGATTTGGTCGGTGGTATCGAGGCTGATAATATACCGCCTGAGGTTAAAAATGCTGCAAGAACTCTTCCTTACAGAGATTTTGTAACTGTTGGATTGCTTGTTAATAAGCTTAATCTTAAAAATAAGACCGATATGAAAACTCTTTCGGATATTATCCCTGACTGCTGGATTTATGTTCAGGATACTTCTGTGAAATTGGGCAGAATACAGGTTTTTAACAACTGGTCGCCTTATATGGTGTCAGCACCTGAAAATACTGTATGGCTCGGCCTTGAATATTTTTGTGAAGAAGGCGACGACTTCTGGAATATGGAGGATGGCGAGTGTATCAATATGGCGGTTGAAGAGCTTATCAGTATGGGAATTATCGACCGCGATGATGTAATCGATGCTCACCGCGAACGTGTTAAAAAGGCTTATCCTGCGTATTTTGACAGCTATCAGTATATTGATTATATTATCGAGTATCTCGACAGTTACAAAAACCTTTACTGTGTCGGCAGAAACGGCCAGCACAGATATAATAATATGGACCATTCAATGGTTACAGCTTTTTATACAGTTGATAATATCTTAAACGGTGTTACCGACAAGAAAAACATCTGGAATGTAAACACCGAGAAAGAATATCATGAAGAAGTAAAAGAAAATAACGATTAATTTAAAAGCCACTTGGATTTCCAAGTGGCTTTTTGCTATTCAATATTCATCAATATATCGGGTTGAATTTCGTAATCAATCGGCAAAACATCCTGAAAAACTGCGATATGCTTTTTGGTAACCGGTCTGTCCTCATGAACTGAGCCGAAGAACCATTTTTCGTAAGTCACACCGCGACTGATTTCTTCCAAATAACCGTTAAGCTTGTTAACATAGGCGTTTTTACCTGAGCGTAGCTGCAAAGCACGTTTTACAACAGACGGAG
>JBGVHY010000173.1:0-3891 GCA_045122755.1 Acutalibacteraceae bacterium
ACATTACCATCTGCATCAGTAACTTTTGCATAACCTCTGCCGACAAAGTATCTTGCAATATTTCCGTAGGAAGGGTTCTGTTCGGTTGTTTCTTTAATATTTACAATCGAGCCTACAACGCCCGAAAAGCCTGTTGAATCGGTAAAGTAACTCGCAGAAGTATATTTAACGTCAATAAATCTACCTTCGCCCAAATCAAAGCTTAATTCAGTACCTGTAAGATAATCAACCGGCGCTATAAGCGTACCGAGCTCAACGGTATAGCCTTCGGCTCTTAAAGAAGATATTTTTTCTTCATCAACGGTTGTATAAAAACGCAAACCCGTCTTATCATTGAGTCGAATAGAAGCGCCTGAAATTGTTGTTAAATCTACTGTTAAATCAGGTCCCGAAGTTGTAGTAGTTGTAGTAGTTGTAGTTGTAGTAGTTGTTGTAGTCGTGGTCGTAGTTGTAGTGGTTGTTGTGTAGGTTGTAAAAACAGGCTTAGTGGTTGTTGTTCTCATTATAGTTTCATAAGGGCAATCCTCGCCGCCTGAAACTGTAATATAGCCCGTTTCACCTGTATAATAGATATCGTCCATATTGTCATCAATAAGGCTGATAACGCTTGCATCTACAGGATAGGTTCCGTTATATGCATCGGCGCTGATTTTAAAGGTAAGCTTTACTAACTTACCGTTGCCTGATATACCGGTTGTCTCGGAATCCTCCCAGCCGATATAATAAGGATACTTTGTATAATCCTCATTATAAAACATAGCATCGGTACTGAAAAATTCATCATAAGCCTCAACACCGACAAGTGTCATTGCGGATGTATCGTATTCAATATTGCAGTCAAGCGCCACAACTGCGGTATCAGAACTAATTGCAACATCAACCGAAACCACGTCCCCCGCTGTTCCGCTTACAGATGAAACTGTAACAGATGCGCTTGTTGCTTCTGCATTAACAAAGGAAAAAGCTAATAATGAAAGCGAAATACTTACAACTAAAATAATGCTCAATAATTTTTTCATTGTCTTTTTCCTCCTATTTCTTAGAGCCTTTATAAACATTTGTATAGGTGTAGCCTGCCTGCGGTGTAACATCGCAATATTGGAACAGCTCATCAACAGTACAAAGAACATAGCCGTCCTCAAGTAACTGAGGAATCATTATCTCAAGAGTAGCTTTTAGTTTTCCGTTGTCATGAAGCAATACAATATTGCCGTCAGCTGCCTGTGAAAGCTGAGTTGCGGCACTGCCTTCGGCAGTTACGCCGTCTGATGTATCGCTCGATTGAGTACCCTCGATAATTACCATTTCCGAGAGAGCCTCTCTCATAATATCGCCGCTGACAGCGAAGAAAGGCAAGCGAACATAGCTGTTTGTCTGTCCTGTTACTTCATAGATTACATCCTGAGTAAAGTTAAGCTCTTTCTGAATTTCAGATGCGGTATATTGTCCGCTTGAATCAAATACAATACCCCAATCATGGAAGGTTGAATGGTTACCGAAATCAAGCCCTAGGGTCTTTGCTCTAAGCAGTAAATTATAATTTGTTGTCTTAACCCTTGAGCCGTTAAGCATATAAGTTGCTCTTACGTTGTCCGAATGATAGTTTTCAAAAACATCTAAAACACTGCTCATACTACCCGGTGCATCATCAAACGAAAGTGCTAAGAACTTCGGAGTTTCAAGCTCATATCCGTCGTAATTTACAAGGTATCTTCTGTAATGAACCAAGTCTTTAATATTGATTTTGCCGTCAAAATTAAGGTCGGCATTGGTAAGACCTACTGTGTAGCCGTCATATTTTGTGAGGTATTTTTTCATATAAAGCACGTCGGCAATATCAGTTGCACCGTCACCGTTTAAGTCGCCTGTTTCAGTCGAAAGCGGAGTTTTTGACGGGTCATTACTGTTATCACTAAGGTGATTTACACCGCTTGTAATATCTTCTGCCGCTTCATTGCCCATATAAGCTACATAGAAGTCATTTTTCGCGAGAAGATACTGCAAACCGCTTGTTGTACTAGCATTTTTAAAAGCAACAACTCTGATATATGCGATATTTTCAAACAATGAGCCGTCTTCGTATGCAGGAATTTGAAATTGGACATCCATATGATAGGTTTTATCATTAAGAAGTCCGATAGAATATCTTGTAGCACGTCTGCCGACAAAGCTTAATCCCGTGTGCTCGTTATGAACTAATGAGCCAATGAAGTTTTTATCAGCATCATATGCTACCGCGAACACTCTTGATTCATAAATGTTGGTTCTTATAGCAGAAACTCTGAAAATATCACCGTGAGTTGCAGGAATATATTCAGAAACGCCGTATACATTAGTAGTATCCGCTGTTTCTGTACCGTTGGTTTTTGAAAGATTAATGTCAGGGTAAGCAACATCGGTATAAATAGCCTTTGCACCTTCAATTGCCGCACCGTAAGCGGTATACTGAACTGATATAGATACTTCCTCATATTTTGAAGTATCCGAGTCCTCACCTTGAGCGTAAGTTGCTTTGAAAGTGTGAACTGTGCTTACAGTCATACCCTCGGTATATCCGTCCCAGCCTGTAAATGTATATTTATCTTTCTTCGGAACTGTAGGCGGATAGATTTCTGAGCCGAGTCTTACAAGAGCGGTCTTTAATACGTTATCGTTTTCATCAAGGAATGTATAAGAAAAACTACCGCGATAGATTGTAAGTCCGTCACTTGTAATAGTTGCATTCTGATAGAACTTGCCATCATAAATTGTTGCAACAACAGTACCGAGATTGTTTTCAGCCAATGTACCGAGAACTACTTTACCGTAATATGAACCACCGCAAATAATTATTGTATATTTTGCAGAAGAAGTAAGGTTCAAACCTTCTGCAACTGAGAAAGCACCTTTGAAGATACCGCCGTAAACGGTAGTTGTAACGGTACTGCTTGAATAATCTTTACTGATTACTACATCGCCGCCAAAATATGAATTTTCATAAATTGTTGCATTTTTTACTATGGTTGTGTTACCTGCTACATAAAGAGAAGAAGCGGAATCTTTCATTGTAAGACTTCCCGCACAATATAAATTCCCTGTAACTGTAAGGGATTTGCCTGCTAAAATCTCAACAGTTCCGCCTGCAGAAACACTTCCGTTTACAGTACAATCATCGAACTTAATTCCGGCATTACAGCTTACATCGCTGAAAATTTTATCTGAAATATAAAGAGCGGAGCCGCCATTTACCTTAAAGAAATCCATATCAGAATTGTTCACAAAACCGCCTGAAGCTTCTGACGAGTTTGAAACATATAAATTCCAGCGGTAATTTACAAAAAGAGCATACGCCGCAGTGCTTGATGACGGTGTAAAAGTCAAAGTATGACCGTTAAGGTCAATATAAAAGCTTGCGACGGTTGATGAATATTTCAAATCAGTCTGTGCAGTGATTTCTATATCATCACCAAGTATAATGCTTTCACCGTCAGCCGCGTTACTGAGAGCAGTTTTCAGCTCATCATAAGAGCTGACAGATACAGCTGTAGTCGCTGTTTCGGTTTCATCTTCGGCAAAAACAGGAACAACCGATACCGAAAATGCAATAACAAAAGCTAACACTAAAGCCAGTAATTTTCTCATAAAAATTCCTCCGTTTTAATCATAGGTTTCTATTTTAATTTTAGCATTCAAAATGCGACAAATTCAATTGCATTTTCGGCAATTAAGAATTGCAATTTCGGAAGTTTTATGATATAATTAAGTCAAAATATACAAAAGGGGTGATTTTTATAAAAAACCAGCAATTTCACTTTTCACAATCCGACTTGCAGCTGCGCTATCATAACGGCAGCTTTAAAAGTATTAATGGCTTAAAAAACATCGGTATTAATGCTATTATAGTTGTTTTAA
>JBGVHY010000174.1:0-4857 GCA_045122755.1 Acutalibacteraceae bacterium
GACGAAAGTGGGCTTTTGGTGATATACTTTTCATCGAAAAAACAACTCCTTTGTGTCGATGTTTAGTGTGGTTACTTTCATCTTAGCACATTTGAGTTGTTTTTTCTATTTCTACTGTTACCTATCTATTGTATCATAACATCAGGCAAAATTTACATTATTAACTTTTTTAAAGCTTGACTTTTCTTGTTTTAATCGGCAGAAAATATAAAAGCCGATTCATCAGAATGAATCGGCTTTTATACTTTTTAAAGTGAAGGGAATAAAACTTATACTAAAGAAGCACCAAGTGCTTTGCAAGCTGAAACTGCGTCATCGTCAGGGGCTTCGTTGCAGATGACTGCCTCACAGCTGAGAACTGCGCCGTTGGAAATACAGGTTTCCTCCCAATTACGCATCCATTCGCCGTCACCCCAGCCGTAAGAGCCGAAAAGAGCAATTTTTTTACCTTTTAATTTTGGCTCACAAGCGGTGAACATAGGCTCAAACTCACTTTCTTCAAGCTGTTCAGCACCCATAGAAGGGCAACCGAAAGCTATAGCATCAAAATTATCAAACATACTCTCATCAAATTCAGCGGATGTCAATAAAACAACTTCAGCGCCGTTTTCTTTAGCGCCTTCGGCAACGGCTGATGCCATAGCCTCAGTGTTTCCTGTTCCGCTCCAATATACAACTGCAATTTTACTCATTTATATCAACCTTTCTGTATTAATTGTTTTATATCAAACGGCAACTGTAAGCCGTTCAACAGATTTTCCTTTAGCTAACTGCGTACAATAAACATCTGTACATTTTTTGTATTTTGCAAATGTTTTTTTAGCCGATTCTTCATCTGTGTAAACCTTCCAGCAACCAACGCATTTACATTCTTTTGCCTTGTTTTCGATAAATCCGCAAACATCTTCAGGCGGATAACCGAGAAATAATCCGATTTCGTGAGGAAATTCCTCGTTTTTTCAAGTCTTTTAATCAGCTGATAAATGCATTGCTCAGGGTTTTCAGTTTTATAACCGCGTTCGCTGAGCAGTCGGCAGGCAGTATCCTGCTGTAAATCACGCATCAGGTGAGATGGGCGGTAAAAATAAATAAGTGCCCGATTGTCTTTGTATTTCAAAGGTAAAACACGCAGCCCTTTGTTTCGGAAAAGGCGATTTTTATGTCGGATACTTTCGCGCATTTCATTTACATCGGCGTACTGACAAGCGAACATACTTGCGGTTTTCATTCCGGCAAGAGTCGGCGAGCAGTGTCTTACAATCATTTCATCAGACATATTTCTCTCCCTTAAGTGATAATCCTTTAACCAAAGTTAGTCTAAACTAACTCATAGCTAAAAATAATAGTTAGTCGCAACTAACTTTGTGACAATAATATATCATTTCTCATCATTTGTCAAGTGTTTTTCAAGAATTTTCTTGTGTTTAGGGGATTTTCGTTGTCATCAACAAACAGTTAGTTGTAACTAACTTGATAATTGTACAATATGCCGAAGTAAGCTCAAATGTGCTATATGTATCGAAAGGTTTTATGTTTTTAAGGCGCTGAACTAAGCTTTGTAAAATAAAATCTCCGCCGACAAAAATCGGCGGAGATTTTGGAGCTGGTAGCGTGGCTCGAACACGTGACCTGCTCATTACGAATGAGCTGCTCTACCAACTGAGCTATACCAGCGTACTTAATTATTATATATTAATTTTTAATTTTGTCAATATTTTTACAGTGTAAAAAAAATAAATGTGTTGATTTTTGGTTAAAGATGTACTATAATAATTCTATAAAAATATATTTAAAAAGGCGGTGTCGGTATGCGTGACAATAATCTTAAAAAAATGAGAAAAGAATGTGCTTTAACTCAGCAGCAGGTTGCTGATGCGTTGGGACTTGAGCGGTCTACGTATACTTATTACGAAACCGGCAAAACCGACCCTTCTATCGCTACTTTGCAGAAGATTATGCTGCTTTTCGGCTGTTCTTTTGCCGATATTTATCCTTTCGGTGAAACCTATGCCGAAGATATCAAGGCTGATAATATAAAGGATATTACCGAATCGTTTATGCCTTGTTCAAAGGTTGCTGATAATTACTCTCAGTACAATTCGGGAACTGACAGTTTTTCTCAGTCTTTTATAAATGAGCGTGAGCTTATTGATAATTTCAGACTGCTCAAGAATGAAGATAAGAAAAGAATATTTGAAGAAATCCTCGATATAACAAGGGGGATTTCGGAGTAAAAAGGAGGATGTTTAAAATTGAATTATTCTGTTAATCCAAAGGAATTAAGCTCAATTTTTGCTCTTCCTTCTTCTATTGTTGACGACCATATTAAGCTAGCATCTGAGTATCAGCTAAAAGCGATTTTGCTTTTTATTAAAAATCAAAATGATGACGGCGTTTATCAGCTTATTTCAAAAAGGCTCGGTCTTTCTGAAAGCGAGGTGCAGGAGTGCCTTGATTACTGGGTTCAGCGCGGTGTTTTAATCGGTGAAAATTTATCGGTAAAAGCCGAAGCTACTTCAAAAACCGTAATAAAAGAGGTTGCTACTTCAAAGCCGACAAGGCAGGAGGCAGTAGCGAGGATTGACAGCTGTGAGGAATTAAAATTCCTTACCGCCGCCGCTCAGGAGAAGTTTGCCCGTCCTATAACCACCGCCGAAATGCGTACTTTTGTCTGGCTTTATGATAATTACGGTCTGCCCGTTCCTGTTATCATTCTCGCTATGCAGTACGCTTATGACAGCGGAAAACTCAATTTTTCTTACCTTGAAAAGGTGTGCGTTGACTGGGCGAGAAATGATATCACTACAATTTCAAAAGCTGAGGAGCGCTTAAATGCGCTTTATTTTTCAAAAACTGCCTGGAAGCTTACTGAAAATGCTTTCGGTATTGAGCATCGCAAACCTTCGGCGGCTGAGAAAAAGTATGCTGAAAAATGGGTCAATGAGTTTGGTTTTAATAAAGATATGCTCGAAGCGGCATATGATATCTGTATTAATAAAACCAGTAAAATCAATTTCAAATACATAAATACAATTCTTTGCAGCTGGTATAAAAACGGCTGGAAGAAGCCTTCGGATATTGTTGAAGATAATTCCGAAACAAAGAGTAATAAAGCAAAAACATCATCATTTGACCTTGAAGATGTTAAGAAAAAAATAAATAACTTTGATTAAGGAGGTCAGATTCCTATCAAATCAAGTGAATATATAATAAAAGCACTCGAAGAAATCAAGGCAGAACATGAACGCAAAGAGCTTATTGCATCGAATAAAAAGGCTGAGCTTTATTCCAAATTTCCTAAACTCGGTGAGTTTGACCGTGAGATTGCCGCTGTTTTCAATAATGCTCTCAAACTGATGATTAGCGGAGATAAACCTGATTTTAAATCTGCTGAGGGAATAAGCCTTTCCTTGCAGCAGCAAAGGGAAGAGTATATCAAGGAAAATAATATTGATATAAGCGTTATTGAGCCTGATTTTAATTGCAAAAAATGTGATGATACAGGATATGTAAACGGTCGTCTTTGCGAATGTGTAAAGAAAAGAGCGGTCAAGCTTAATTATGATGAGCTTAATAAAGATGTTAAGCTTGGTGATTATACTTTCCGCAAATTTTTGCTTGATTATTATCCTGAAAAACCGCAGGAAGGTGTAATTCCGAGAGAAATTATGACTAAAATTTGCGGATTTTGCGTAAAATATGCCGCAGAGTTTGATGAAAATTCCGAAAACCTTATTTTTTCAGGAAAAACGGGACTCGGCAAAACTCATTTGTCGCTGGCTATTGTAAATGATGTGCTTAAAAAAGGCTATAACGTTGTTTACGGCCCTATTTCAAGAATTATCGGTAATATCGAACGCGAGCATTTTTCGGGCAATGACCGAACAACACTTCAAAATGTAATTGATTGTGATTTGCTTGTTTTTGATGACCTCGGTACTGAGTTTACAACACCGTTTGTCGTTTCAACTATTTTTGATATTATTAATTCAAGGATTCTTAATAAAAAGCCGACAATCATAAATACTAATCTTGACCTTGAAGAACTTAAACAGAAGTATTCCGACCGCGTTATTTCGCGTATTTTCGGAAATTACCGTATGTTGCAGTTTTATGGGAAAGATATAAGATCTATAAAGTAAAAAGGGGACTATAAAAATGAAAAAAGTAATAAGCTTATTAATGGCAGTTGTAATTTGTATGTCTTTTGCCGCTTGCTCTAAAAAGGAAGAGGTTAAAAAAGAAGAACCTACAACTACCGCCGCTGAAACAACTACCGCTGCAAAAATTCTCAATCCGCTTACAGGCGAATCGGGATTTGATAAATCAAAATTAAACCAGAAACCTGTTGCTGTTATGATTAACAATATCAGCATTGCACAGAAAGTGCAGACAGGTGTTGGTGACGCTGATATGGTATTTGAAACTCTCGCCGAGGGCGGTATTACCCGTCTTATGGCAGTTTATGCTGATGTTTCAAAGGTTGACCAGATTGGCTCAGTAAGAAGTGCGAGAATTTCTTATGCTCAGCTCGCAGCAGGACTTGATGCATATTATATCCATTGCGGTGCTGATAATAAATATTGCTCAAGCTCTTACAGAAAGTCAATCGGCGTGCAGAGCCTTGACCTCGGCTCAAACGCTTCTTCAATCGGCAAGAGAATTTCAAACGGCTTAGCGAGTGAGCATACTCTTTACACCTACGGTGAAAGCGTAGCAAGCCTCATTAAGGATAAGGATAACAAAATCAAGGATTCAGCTAAAGGCGTTTACAAATTCAATGATGAAGAAAGCCCTGAAACTTTTGAGAATAGCGCAAAAAATATCGCAGTTAAATTCTCAAGCGCTCAGGTAACA
>JBGVHY010000175.1:0-4902 GCA_045122755.1 Acutalibacteraceae bacterium
CCGAAGAATATCAGCTTTATTCAAACGTTGCACGTCTTGCTCCGCAAGTTATCGGCGGCAAGAAACAGCTTCATAAAGATGTCAGCCCTAATGTTGACTTTTATTCGGGATTTGTTTATGATATGCTCAATCTTCCGAAAGAGCTTTATACCCCGATTTTTGCGGTTGCAAGAATATCAGGTTGGGCGGCTCACAGAATCGAGGAGCTTAACAACTCATCAAGAATTATACGTCCTGCTTATATGAGCGTTCAGCCTGAACGAGAATACATTAAGCTTGAAAAAAGATAAATTTCAAAACTCGTAAAATTTTTAAAAATTTTACGAGTTTTTTTGTTTTGTTGAATATTTTTTTGATTGTGACAGATACTACTTATGTATCTTAATAAAGGAGGAATACACAATGGATAAATGTAATTGCAACAAAAGTATCGAATGTACAGTAGTTTCTTGTAAAAACCACAGCACAGAAGCTGATTACTGCGCACTTGACAAAATCAGAATCGGTACTCACGAATGCGACCCAACAGTTGACCAGTGTACCGACTGTCTTTCATTCGAAATGAAATAGTAAGATATACAAAAAGAGTTGAGGCAAAACCTCAACTCTTTTTAACTTAATCAAAGAAATCATCTAATGAAGGGTCATCAGCAGGCTGATATTTTGAAGCATAATAGTCGACAATTCCTTGTTGTTCTGTTGATAAATAACCATACTGCATAGAATTTTTAAACATATATGCAACATAAGCAATTGATCTTGAATTATTCTTAAAATCATTGTCATAATAATCTGCATAAACAGTTTTAGAATTTGTACCGATTTTTACGGTTACATATCCTCTGCCTACGAAAAATCTATTGATATTCGCCTCTTTTATATTGAGGATTGAGCCGACAATATAATTTTTGCCGTTTTCAACAAAATACTTATTTCTTGCCGTATACTTAACATCAAGGAATTTAGTTGTTGTTGAGTTATCAAGATTATGTGTAAGCTCATCGCCGCCTAATAAGTCTTCCGGCGCAATCAAAGTACCCATTTCTATGCCTACGCCTTTATCAATAAGGCTTTCGATAAGCTCAAGGTCGGTATCCATATAAAACCTTAAGCCTGTGCCGTTATTTAAACGCATTGAAGCGCCTTTAACCATAACCGCATTAAGATTAATGCTTGTAAACTGCATATCTTCTGTGACTCTTACCGTATAACCCGAGGTGTAGAAGATTTCACCGTCGGAATATCCTATAAAACTATTAGTATCATTCTTTGGCAGAGTAAATAAATCGTAATAAGTGACTTCATAATCGACATTATCTACTGTTACGGTATATTTTTCACCTGTTTTGTCTTCAGTTTCTTCGTCTTTTGGAACAAGCGATGAAATTTCAGCACCCGGAGTTGTATCTACAGGTATAAACACAGCATTTTCAGTTTCAACATTACCTGTCATATCAAGCTGAATATCGTCAAAATAGAATGTGCTGTACTGAGCATCTACATTAAGCTTAATCTCAAGTTTGCTGATAGCTTTATAATCTTCTTCGGAAAGTGTAGTTTTTACATTGTCTTTAGTAACAGAAATACCGGGTTTAATATTTATCCAACCGCCGACTGCCGAAATAGATGTGTAATAAATAATCGAGTCATTTAAAATTACCTGAATGCTGTAAGCAGTTCCGTTGCCATAGGCATACATTCTCATACCGTTTGACTCTTTGATTTTAGTTGAATAGAACTGAATATCAAAATACGGTCGTTTTGCATCAGCATAAAGACTGAGTCCCTTCGTACTTCCTATTGAAGAAAGCATTTTTGGGTCATCAACAACTTTAAGTGTACCGTTACCAACATAGCTTACAAATGAAATTGTGTTTCCTGAAGCGCCGACTTTATTATCCTCCCAGTCAAGAAGTGTTTCATAAACATCATCATAATAAAGCTTGGTTGAGGTATCTTTTACACCATCACCCTGATAAGCTCCGATATTCGGTGCTTCAGTGTTTGAAACTGAATTACCGAAGAAATCTCTGCCACCGTTATCTTCAATAATCTTACCTGCGCCAATCGCAGGAGAGCCTTCAAGTAATTTGTAGCCCTCGCAGGTTTCGAGTCCTAAAGTTGCGCTAAACGGGTCAACCAACATCGGATCAGAGGTTAAATTGTTCTCAGCACTCTTAATAATTACAGTACCGTCTTCAGCGGTTTTTGTAGCCTTTGGCGCTTGATAATTATATCTGCCGTAAACTAAGTTATTATCCCATACAGTATCTGTCGCATAGCCTGTAATATTGCTTGCAGAGCCGCTTTCAAAAGAATATTTTGAAACAAATGAGCCTGTAGGATAGTTACTAAAATCATAGAAAAGATTATTTACAAACTGAGTGTTAATTGGAAAATCGGGTCTTGTTCCTTCAAAGTCACTCGAAGTATAAGTAGCATTCTTTTTATAAGTATCCACCGCAACAGCGCTTAGTCCCCATCTTGTTGCAATTGTATTATTATATATTTTTGTATTTTCAATATGACCTAAAAGCTGAAACTGTCTTGCAGCATTGTTCTGAGAAATATTATAGCGAATGATAGAATCTTTGTTATACGCGTCTTCACCAGTACCACCGTTTGGTCTGAATCGGTCTTCGGTACAAACAAGCATAAATCCGCCGACATTATCGTGGCCGTAGTTATACTGGAATACTGTTCCTACACATTGATAGTCGCAGTCAAAGCCCTGACCGTCAGATGCAGTCTGAGTATTATATGCCTCATTAAACTGGAATACGCAATTGTCGCTTGCAAAAGGCCAAATTGCAACCTCAGCCGCCGTACTTACATTATGTGAGCAGTTTACAACGTTATACTCAACAAGTGTTCCGTTATTACTGTTGACGAGAATACCATCATGACCGATATTTTCAAGATAATTGTTTCTTATAATATTACCTTCGCCAAATCCCGCAGTTTTTGAATTTGTACGATTATAACCGGCGTGAAGGAAAATACCGTTGCCGCGTACTTCGGTGATTGTATTATTCTCAATCAGCACATCAGAAAAATCTGTTGTATGACCTGCACCTCTGAAAAAGATACCTGCACCTTCTTCGGTATAAACTGTTGAGCTACCCTCTGTATGACTGCTTTTTGCACAGGTTATATCGTGGATTACATTGTTTCTGATAATGATGTTAGAATAAGAGTTATATGTACCGGTGGCGGTTACATATATTCCGTTGTAAAACCTGTCGCCAACAGTGCTTATATTGGTAATTTCAAGGTTTTCAACTATAATGTTGCTCTGCCCTTTAATCTGAACGCCGTAAAGCTGACCGCCTGCATTAATAAGAGGTAAACTGTCACCATCACCGTAAGAGCCGAGAGTTACAGGGTTTTCAACTGTTCCGTTACCCTGTAAATTAACAGATTGCCCGTCAAAAACGCTGCCTTTTTTCAAAAGGACCTTATCGCCTGCTGAAAATGTTTTTGCAGAAATTTTTGAAAGAGTTTTCCAAGGAGTGCTTTCTGACAAACCGTCATTGTCATTGTTGCCGTCAACACTGTCAACATAATATGTTGTTCCTACTTCTGTATCAGCTGAAACCGAAATCATCATAGGAAGTGATGACAACAACACTAACAGCGATAAAAGAAAACTTATAATTTTTTTCTTCATAAATACCTCCAAAATTAAACAATCGTAACACGATTGAAAAATTCATTCCATTTTGGTGTGCATTCTTCATACAGACTGTCAATTAGTTTATCAAACTCAGCCTGTCTGTACTGCATTGCAACCGAGTCTTTATTTTCAGAATAAGATTTATATCCGCTTGCTTGGTAAGATATGCATTTTAATATGCCGAACGAATTGTTATTCTGAAAAACCGATGAAATTTCACTCTCATTTAAATCAATCATAGCAGAATACATAATGCCATTTTCCTTTTGAAGACTACGCTCGTTCTCTTCATCAAGCAACACCTTTGAAACTACTACGTTCGGATGATCTTTTTTAATTTTTTTCTTATAATCAGCCGACTCTTTTACTATTTTTAATACTTTTTCCATAGTTTTTTCGGCATTTTCTTCTGTTGCATCAACCGAAAAAAGTTCGTATTCAGCCGTCGGTGGCAATTTATACTGTTTGTCTTTTATACTGTCAAAATATGCTTTGATGTTCTTATTTGAACAATCAATTATGCCGCTATCAGTAAGCTTTGAAATCAGTTCAATCTCAATTATACTTGTAAGATACTTATAAAAAGTATCTTTTGTATACTCTGATGCACCATAAATTACTTCATCATTCTGTGCTTTCTGCGAACGCTTGATATTCTGCTCATCAAGCTGTTGTAAAAAAGACGAATACGAGGTTTCGTCCTTTTTAATCACCTTGTACTCAACCGCTTTTTGTTGCAAAATTTTATATCTTACAACATTTTCAGCTGATTGCTTGCGCAGAGTTTCAAGAGGTATAGCTCCGTCAATTTCTGTATCCCAGAAGTCCTCGGCGCTCGTATCGGCCCCGAATTTTTCAGAAAACTCAGAAATAACCGACGCTTTATTGCGGTTCATTTCATCCCTTAATTCGCCGTAATAAACGCTGATACCGTTTACGTTTCCGATAACTGTATTTTCATCAATCTGCGGTTCTCTGTTTAAACTCAAACAAACCGAAACCGCAATAGCAATTACAAGAACAACCGCTATCGGAATAATTATTCTTTTTTTCATTATAACTCCAATAATTTATACTATTGTAATCAACGCTTCTGCTCCGCTGAGCGACCATTCGCCGCTGTTTGCAGGTAAAAACAGACTATCGCCTTTTTCAACCTGTAAAGTCTCATCTGAGCATTTTAAAACGCCTTTTTTATCTGTAACAAGTATATTTGTGAACGATTT
>JBGVHY010000176.1:0-2045 GCA_045122755.1 Acutalibacteraceae bacterium
GTTTATCTTCAATCTTAGTCTGTATCGCTCTTTTGAGCGGTCTTGCACCGTAAACTGGGTCAAAGCCTTCATCAGCAATTTTTGAAACAGCTTCATCAGTAAATTTGATTGAGATATCTCTAGCTTTTACACGTTTTTCGAGAATACCCAAAAGTCTCTTAGCGATTTCTTTAATATCTTCTTTTTTAAGCTGTTTAAACACTATAATATCGTCAACACGGTTTAAAAATTCCGGCTTAAACTGGCGTTTAAGTTCACCCATAACATCAGATTTAACCTCATCATCATTAAGTGTGTTTTCACCGCCTGAAAATCCCATAGACTTTCTATCGGTAATAAGACGAGCACCAACATTTGAAGTCATAATGACAATTGTATTTTTGAAATCGACTTTTCTTCCTTGCGAATCGGTCAAAATGCCGTCATCAAGAATCTGCAGTAGAATATTAAACACATCGGGATGCGCTTTTTCGATTTCATCAAAAAGTACTACCGAATATGGGTTTCTTCTTATTTTTTCGGTTAACTGACCGCCTTCATCATAACCAACATATCCAGGAGGAGAACCTACAAGACGTGAAACAGTGTGTTTTTCCATATATTCGGACATATCAAAGCGAATTAGCGCTTTTTCATCGCCGAAAATACTTTCAGCAAGGGCTTTACAAAGTTCAGTTTTACCTACACCCGTAGGACCTAAGAAAATAAATGAGCCTGTGGGTCTTTTCGGGTCTTTGAGTCCTACTCTGCCTCTGCGGATTGCACGCGATACTGCTGAAACCGCCTCATCTTGTCCAACAATTCTTTTATGAAGAATATCTTCCATTTTGAGAAGTTTTTCGCTTTCTTCCTCAGTAAGACGAACAACAGGAATTCCTGTCCAGCCTGAAACAATAGATGCTACCTCGTTTTCAGTAACCTCTTGCGAAATGTTTGCGTTATTTTCGTGCCATTTCTCGCGCAAATCGGTTAATTTCTGATTAAGCTCTTTTTCTTCATCGCGAAGTTTTGCCGCTTTTTCAAACTCCTGAGCAGAAATTGCAGCTGATTTTTCAAGCCCGATTTCTTTAATCTTCGACTCCAAATCCTTAACACCATCAGGTGCTGTATATGCACTTAATTTTACTTTTGACGCCGCCTCGTCAATAAGATCAATAGCCTTATCGGGAAGATAACGGTCGGTAATGTATCTTGATGATAATGTAACTGCGGCTTTTAATGCCTCGTCAGTGATTTTAACCTTATGATGTGCTTCATATTTATCGCGCAAACCCTGTAAAATTTGAAAAGCCTCTTCCTCGCTCGGCTCACCGACGGTTACAGGCTGAAAACGTCTTTCAAGTGCGGCATCTTTTTCAATGAATTTTCTGTATTCATTAAGAGTGGTTGCGCCGATTACCTGAAATTCGCCGCGAGCAAGCGACGGTTTAAGAATATTAGCTGCATCGGTTGAACCCTCTGCTGAGCCTGCGCCGACTATTGTATGCAACTCATCAATAAAAAGTATTATATCAGAAGATTTTTTTACTTCTTCTATAGCATTGGTTATTCTTTCTTCAAAGTCACCGCGGTATTTCGTGCCCGCTACCATTCCTGTCAAATCAAGCGCAATAACTCGCTTATCTTTAAGTAATTCGGGCACTCCCCCATCTGCAATTTTTATTGCAAGTCCCTCGGCAACTGCTGTTTTACCAACACCAGGTTCACCTATAAGGCAAGGATTGTTTTTAGTTCTGCGAGTTAAAATTTGAATAACTCGCTCAATTTCTTTAGCTCTGCCAATAACCGGATCAAGCTTTTTATCTTTAGCCTCAGCAGTTAAATCTCTGCCAAATTTATCAAGCGTAGGAGTTTTTCCGCTGCCTTTTGATGTTTTCTGTTCACCTATTTCAGCATCAGTAACACCGCCGCTAATTGAAATCAACTCTTTTTCAATCTCGCGTTTATCAACACCGAGTTCATTTAAAAATCTTGTTGCATAGTTTTCACCTTCACTTAAAATACTAAGCAAAATATGTTCTGTTCCGACTATCTGGACACCAAAA
>JBGVHY010000177.1:0-20926 GCA_045122755.1 Acutalibacteraceae bacterium
GCGTTAGCCGAATATCACTGCGAAGCAATATCACTCGCTACAGGCGAATATAACTAAAAAACTCTTGTTCTTTCGAACAAGAGTTTTTTCTGGAGGTGCCACCCAGATTTGAACTGGGGATAAGGGTGTTGCAGACCCTGGCCTTACCACTTGGCGATGGCACCGTTTTTGTAAAAAGGACGCAAAATTTAATTTTTGCGTCCTTTTGTTTGTGGAGCGGATTACGAGGCTCGAACTCGCTACCTCAACCTTGGCAAGGTTGCGCTCTACCAGATGAGCTAAATCCGCATATAAAGAATATGAAGCAAATAACTGAAAATCAGAGGTCATCATATTCTTTGGTGCCTCCGGTCGGAATCGAACCAACGACACGAGGATTTTCAGTCCTCTGCTCTACCAACTGAGCTACAGAGGCATAATTGGCGACTCGGAAGGGACTCGAACCCTCGACCTCTAGCGTGACAGGCTAGCGTTCTAACCAGCTGAACTACCGAGCCACAAATGGTGGGAACAACAGGGCTCGAACCTGTGACCCTCTGCTTGTAAGGCAGATGCTCTCCCAGCTGAGCTATGCTCCCATCTTTGGCCTGTCGCACTGGGGTTGATTGAGCGCCGTTTTCGTTGCTCTCTCGCTGCGACGTTTGATATATTACCACATCGCAAAACATTTGTCAACCCTTTTTTTCAAATTTTTTTAAAAATTTTTTCTTAAGCGTTTTTATACCTTATTATATGCAAAAATTAATAACGCGGTGACCAGATACCCTCGGCATCGGAATACATTGTATTATCTCCGCCTGCTGTGCCATAAGTTCTTGTTGTTTCTCCGTAAGCAGTTGATTTTGCAGTGGTTTTTGACGTCTTTTTGGTTTTTGTAGTAGTTTTTTTAGATGTTTTCTTAGTCGTTTTCGTAGTTTTTTTGGTTTTTGAAGTTTTTTCTTCTGTTTCATCAGCTTCTTCGGCTTCATCGGTTGTCGACTCAGTTACATAAACAATAACGGTCTTTTTCGGACCACTTTCCGATTCAGTCTCAGTCACGGTAGTTGTAGTAGTTTCTGCTACTGTTGTGGTTGTTTCTTCGGGGGTTCTCTGCCCGCTGTTACAGCCTGTAATACATAGGCTTAAAACCACACATAAAAATAATACTAAGCTTAAAACTCTTTTATTCATTATACTTTCTCCTTTTTAGCTATATAAATAACTTTTTCGCTCGCCTGTGTCGGCGGCTCATATGTATAAAAATCCCGCTTCTCAAGGATTTTTAACCCTGCCTCTTCCAGAGCTTCCAGAATTTCTTCATCTGTATACGCTCTTTCATCAAAGTTTTCGGACAGTCTTTCATATCTGCCGTCAGGCTCCTCAATAAAAAAGTCAAGATTTATATTCACAATATTGTCATCACACAAAGTGTTTTCCCAGACGAGAAAAACATTATCCTCTTCAGAGGTAAAAGTATTATCACCGAGCACTTTTGCGTGTTTGTAAACGGTATTTACATCAAAAATCATCAAGCCGCCTTCTTCCAAGAACAACGCGGTGCGCGCAAGAGCTTTTTTAAACTGCTCATAATCAGTTATATGATTGAATGAGTCAAGTGTGCTGAAAACCGTATCAATAGTGCCGTAAAGGTCCAGCTCACACAAATCCTGACAGATAAGACGAGTATTTTCTCCCACCTTACCTTGAGCTACCGAGAGCATCTCAGGCGAGCGGTCAACACCAATTACATCAAGACCGCTTTTTTCAAGCTCAGCGGTAAAATTACCCGTTCCGCAGGCGGCATCAAGCACAAGATGCGGTGTATGAGAATGTTTTTTGCATATTTTAAGCAGATTTTTGCAAAGCTTTTGATAGTCAACATCATTAATCAGCTTATCATAAACATATGAAAAATCGCTGTATGAACTGCTCATCTGCCCGCCGCCTTTTTTTAATATATTTACTAAATAATAATAACATATATGCATCTGAATGTCAACACGCGGTATCGCTTGCGCGATTAATTTAAACGACGGTTTGAGTGCAAACCGCCCTACGATAAACCAGAGGCTTATTGTAATCTGAAAACAGGCGACCGATGATAGCCCCTACAAGTGTAGAAGTGTTTTGGGGTGTATTGTCGGAGTGAGTATTACTCGCCCGTTCTTCTCACGACCGCAAGACGTAGGGTCTAAGACTAGATGCACATCAATTCGAGCAAATTCATAAAGCATATCTAATCTTAAAGCCAATTTGCGCTAGGTTAGTGTTGCGCACCGTTATCTAATCTAACCCAAAGCATTACGGCGTTTTAAATAATGCCTTGAATTTTACAAAGCTTGTGCCGTAATGCTGGGGATTTTCAAGGGGATTTCCCCTTGAATGCCTTTTGATTCCTTTGTGGCAAGACAAAGGGATGTGCCGAACGGCGCAACAAAATATTTTTTAATAAAAGAATTATTTATGTTACTTTGTTTCGCGACAAAGTAACCCAAACGCGCGTAAGGAAGTATCCTTACGTATCCTCTGCATTATGCCTCCATTCTTCATCAGACTTTAAAGCCACTCGACAAAGGGCATAATGCTTTGCTCTACATAAGATATCTTTGAATTTAAAAACCGGAACGGTAACTCGCCATTCCCTATAAGTGTAGATAAGCTTGTGGGTATATCGTAGGGGCTCCCGAACATTGCTTAGGTCATAGGTTTCTGTAGTAAGCTCGGCAATCGCCAAACTTTATTAAAATTTTAAATGATGGTGTATGCCTGTCGGGGCTCCCGACTTTTGTGCAAAATATCCTGTAAAACGATTTATTTGTTAATTTTTTGTCAAAAGTAATAAATTTCATTAAATTCTGTATTTATTTTGAAAAAAACATTGATTTTTGAGCACAATATGTAGTATAATTAGGTCAATGTTGTATAAGGGGAGAATTTGAGTTTTGTTTCCTCTCGCAATAAAAAAATTATTAAGGAGGCCGTTTTATGAGTCTTAATATGTTGAGCATTATGGACGGAACAAAAACACTTGCTGATGGCTTTTCGCTTGGTCAGATGGGACAAGTTGTAGTTCTTGGTATTGGTATAGTTTTCTTCGGACTTATCTGTATTGTACTTTTATGCTCGATTATGTCAGCGATTTTCAAAGCTTTTAACAAACCCAAAGCTGAAGAAAGCACAACCGCAGCTGCACCTGTTGTTGCAACTGCTGAGCCGATTGCAAACAAACAGGAGTTAATCGCTGCTGTTTCAGCGGTAATCGCAGAGGATATGGGAACTGACGTTTCTGCAATCCGAATCAAATCTATTAAAAGAATATAATTTTTTCAAAAAGAAAGGTAAATACTATTATGAAAAACTATAAAGTAATCGTAAACGGTACTGCTTATGAAGTAGCAGTAGAAGAAATCTCGGCTGCTGATGTTAAAACTGCACCAGCTGCACCTGCTGCACCTGCTGCACCTGTTGCTGCTCCTGTTGCTGCTCCTGCAGGCGGTGAAAAAGTTACTGCTCCTATGCCGGGCACAATCCTTGATGTTAAAGTTGCTGAAGGTCAGGCTGTTAAAGCCGGCGATATCCTCGTAATCTTAGAGGCTATGAAAATGGAAAATGAAATTCTCGCTCCTTGCGACGGTACTGTTGCAGGTCTTTCAGTTACAAAAGGCGCTTCTGTTGAATCAGGCGCTGTTATCTGCTCAGTTCAATAAGATAATCTTATCTTAAACCGACAAAAATTAAGGAGGATTATTTTAAAATGGAACAATTTTTAGATTCAATCGTTTCGTTTTTTAATCAGTCGGGCTTTGCGGCAATGACTGATTGGAGAACTATTGTTATGCTCCTTATTTCTTTTGTATTGCTTTTCTTGGCAATCGTTAAGAAATTTGAGCCATTACTCTTATTACCTATCGCATTCGGTATGTTACTTACAAACTTACCTATGGCTGATATGTACCACCCTGAGTTATTCGCAGGCGGTCACGTTCACTGGGATATGTTCGGCGGTGCAACCGTTATCAGTTCAACAAACCTTAACCCTGACCTTATCAGCCAGATGTTTATCTCACAGTCAGGCGATATCTTTATCGGCAGTACAGACCTCGTTTTAGGTCATCTTACTGACATTTCGCTTACAAGCGAAGCTCTTATCAATGCCGCAGGTCAGATTGTTGACGCTTCAGGCAACATTTTAGCTGAGAGCGCATCAATCGCAGTTGAGCTTACAGGCTCACACGTTTCGGGCGGCGTTCTTTATTACGGTTCGCTCGAAGTTGCAAGCGCTGCAAGTTCAGTTTCCGCAGGTCTTCTTGACTACCTCTATTTAGGTGTTAAGCTCGGTATCTATCCTTGCCTTATCTTCTTCGGCGTAGGTGCTATGACTGACTTTGAGCCGCTTATCGCTAACCCTAAATCATTGTTACTCGGTGCTGCTGCACAGTTAGGTATTTTCGTAACATTCGTAGGCGCTATCTTCTTAGGCTTCAACGGCGCTCAGGCTTCATCTATCGGTATTATCGGTGGTGCTGACGGTCCGACTGCTATCTTTGTAACCTCAAAGCTTGCTCCTGAACTCTTAGGACCTATCGCTGTAGCCGCTTACTCATATATGGCGCTCGTACCTGTTATCCAGCCGCCTATTATGAAGCTTCTTACAACCAAGAAGGAAAGACAGATTGTTATGAAACCGCTTCGTCAGGTTTCAAAGAGAGAGAAGATTATCTTCCCTATCGTTATTACAGTTTTCGTAGCACTCTTAGTTCCATCAGCTGCTCCGCTCGTAGGTTCACTTATGCTTGGTAACCTTTTCAAGGAAAGCGGCGTAACAGAGAGACTTTCAAAAACAGTTCAGAACGAGCTTATGAATATCGTTACAATCTTCTTAGGTGTAACAGTCGGTGCTACTGCAACTGCTGAAAACTTCTTAAATCTTGATACAATCAAGATTCTTGTAATGGGTGTTGTAGCATTCTCACTCGGTACAGCAGGCGGTTTATTACTCGCTAAATTTATGAACTTATTCTTAAAGAACAAAATCAATCCGCTTATCGGTTCTGCAGGTGTTTCTGCTGTTCCTATGGCTGCACGTGTTTCACAGACAGTCGGTCAGAAAGAAAATCCTGCTAACTTCCTTTTGATGCACGCTATGGGCCCGAACGTTGCAGGTGTTATCGGTTCAGCTATCGCTGCCGGTGTACTCATTGCTGTATTCGGTTAATATAAAGGAGAATTTGAATTATGGCTAAAAATCCACTTAAAATTACCGATACCATTCTTCGTGATGCTCACCAGTCACAGGCGGCTACAAGAATGCGTATTGAAGATATGATTCCTGCACTCAAGGCATTAGATGAAATCGGATACTGGTCACTTGAGTGTTGGGGCGGTGCTACATTCGATGCTTGTATGAGATTTTTGAATGAAGACCCTTGGGAGCGACTTCGCACATTGAAGGCTAATCTTCCTAACACAAAATTGCAGATGCTTTTCAGAGGTCAGAATATCCTCGGCTACAAGCATTATGCTGATGATGTTGTTGATGCTTTTTGCCGTCTTTCAATTAAAAACGGTATTAATGTTATCAGAATTTTTGACGCTCTTAACGACCCACGTAACTTACGTCAGGCAATCGAGAGCACTAAAAAATACGGCGGTATTGCTGAGTGTGCATTAAGCTACACAACAAGCCCTATTCATAATGAAGACTACTTTGTCAAAGTAGCTACTCAGCTTGCTGAGATGGGCGCTGATATCATTTGTATTAAAGATATGGCTAACTTATTGTTACCATACGATGCTTATTCACTTGTTAAGAAGTTAAAAAGCGAAGTTGGACTTCCTGTTCATCTTCATACTCATAACACAACCGGTACAGGCGATATGACTCTTCTCAAAGCTGCTGAAGCCGGTGTTGACATTGTTGATACAGCTCTCTCACCGCTCGCTAACGGTACAGCCAACCCGTCAACCGAAAGTCTTGTTGCTACTTTACAGGGTACTGACAGAGATACAGGTCTTGACCTCGCTAAATTTACCGAGCCTGCTGCTCACTTCAGAAAAGTTGCTGAAAAACTTAAAGCAGAAGGAATCCTTGACCCTAAGGTACTCAACGTTGATACAAACACACTTTTGTATCAGGTACCGGGCGGTATGCTTTCAAATCTTCTCTCACAGCTTAAACAGGCTAATGCAGAGGATAAATATTATGACGTACTCGCTGAAATTCCGAGAGTTAGAAAAGACTTTGGTTATCTTCCGCTTGTAACTCCTACCAGCCAGATTGTTGGTACTCAGGCAGTTATGAACGTGCTTTCAGGCGAACGCTACAAAATGATTCCTAAAGAGTCAAAAGGCGTTCTCCACGGCGACTACGGTATGGTTCCGGGCGAAATCAATGAGGAAGTTCGCAAGAAGGCAATCGGCGACGAAGAGCCTATCACTTGCAGACCTGCTGATTTACTTGAGCCTGAGCTTGAGAAATACACCGAGGAAGCAAAAGACCTTGCTAAATCTGAAGAAGATGTACTTTCTTATGCACTCTTCCCACAGGTTGCAGGCAAATTCCTCGCTGAGAGAAACAATCCTACAGTTAAAGAAGAGCCGAAAACCGATGAAAACGGTGTAAGAGTTCTTTATGTAGACGACGCAACTCTCTAAAACTTAATCGCATTATAAAAACCTATTGAGTTTCACTCAATAGGTTTTTGTTTGCAGATAATTGTGTTTAAATATTGCATACTTTAATTTTATATAAAAGATGTCATTGAACGTCAGGTATATTATAAGCTACAATAAAAACAAAAAAAGAAAGGAGATTTTAAAAATAGCCAGACCGCTTAAAAACGGAATTGATTATTTTCCGTTTGATTGTTACTCAGACACAAGTTTACAGCTTATCGAGGCTGAATTTGGATTAAAAGGGTTTGCAATTATCACTAAAATACTTCAAAAGATTTACTCTGAAGAAGGCTATTTTTGCTTGTGGTCGCAAGAGGTTGCATTGTTGTTCTCAAAAACAACAGGCGAGGGTCGCAATGTCGTTTCGGAAATCATAGCAAGTGCCTTAAAACGAGGAATTTTTGATAAAGACTTATATGATAAATTTGAAATTCTTACTTCCAAAAAAATTCAACAGCAATATTTTAATATTGTAAAACGAAGAGCCTGTATATCTTTAGTTGATAAATACTTGCTTCTTAATCCAAACCGCGAAAAGATTTCAACCGAAAACGGAGTTTCTGTATACCAAAATCTAAAAAGTGTCAACCAAAACTCACAAAGTAAAGCAAAAGAAAGTAAAGTAAATACAACTTCGTTGTATAAACAAAAGACGCCCCAAAATGAAGCGTCCTCTTTTGACATAGAAGAAATTAAGAAAAAAATTAATAATTTTGATTAGGCTTTAAATCTTCCAATAAGCAACCGAATACGGCGGTAAGCTGCTTCCTGCGCCGAAATCGTGCGGCTTTCCTGTAAGCAAGTCGGTAGCACAGCCTGCATCTGCATTAAAATGAGCTATATATTCCTCACTATCCGCGTTAATTGCAACAATAATTCGCTCACCCTCGTATTTGCGCTCGAAAATCAACTGTTTATTAGTCGTAAGCACTGTCCTGTAATCACCGTATTGCAAGGCTTTTTCGGTTTTATGCATCTGAGCCATTTTAGAGATTGCCTTTGTAAGCTCGGTAACTTGCGGACTATCATAAGACAAGCGCAAAGCGGCATCGCCGTCAGACTTTTTACCCTCTGCTCCCCATTCACTGCCGTAATAAACGCAAGGGATACCCGGCATTGCAAAAAGCAATCCGTAAAGCGGTATAATATGCTCTTTATTGGTAATTACGCTCGCAAGACGCTCAACATCGTGGTTATCTGCAAAACACAGAAGATGCTTGCCTTTATACAGCGTCCAGTTTTCAGGTCCGAACTGACGGTTAAGACTATACCCTATCTCAAACATATTCATACAGTTAAAGCTTGAATACAGACCCTTGTAGCACTCGTAATTTGTACAGCTGTCAAGCATTTCATCGTTTACAAGGCGGTTATAGTCACCGTGGAGCATCTCGCCTAAAATAAAGAAATCAGCTTTTAACTGCTTGCACTCATAGCGAAGTCTGCGCAAGAAGTTTTCATCAAGACAGTAAGCAACATCTAAGCGCAGTCCGTCGATATCGAACCACTCTACCCATTTTTTCACGCAATCGATTAGATAATCGACAACAGCAGGATTTTTAAGGTTGAGTTTTACAAGCTCGAAATGACCTTCCCAGCCTTCGTACCAGAAGCCGTCGTTATAAGCGCTATTGCCGTCAAAATTTATTATAAACCAATCTTTATATGCGCTGTCCCACTTCTTTTCCTGAACGTCTTTGAACGCCCAAAAACCTCTGCCAACGTGGTTAAAAACGCCGTCGAGAACAACTTTTATACCGTTTTTATGAAGATTGTCACATACCGATTTAAAGTCGTCATTAGTACCTAGTCTGCAATCTATTTTAAGGTAATCTCTTGTATCGTACCCGTGATTATCGCTCTCGAAAACAGGGCTGAAATAAATTGCGTCAGCACCGAGCGTTTTGATATGGTCTACCCAGTCGTTGACCTTTAAAATCCGTGAGTTTGTCACACCGTCGTTAGAAGTCGGCGCACCACAAAAGCCCAAGGGATAAATTTGATAAAACACGCTTTTATTGTACCACATAAATAAGTTACCTCTTTAAAAATTATTTTTTCTATTTTACCACAGATAAAAGGAAAATAAAAGTGTTTTTTGTTTTTTAATTTGATGAAAAGTAATATAAATAATCCTTTTTCTTAAAAAAAGCTATTTTGTTGCGCCGTTCGGCACATTCCTTTGTCTTGCCACAAAGAAATCAAAGGACATTTAAGAGGAAATTCCCTGTCCGACAATATACCCGCAAGCCTTTTGTGGTGCAATACGATACCGCAATTATTCAATATTAATTGAAATTTGTGCTAATCATCTTTATCAATATTTCTTAATCTTTGCGATTTTGGCTTTTTTAATCTTGTTTTTTACAACCTTGCCTTTGCAATATCTTATGCCGTATTTGCAAGAGGTAATTGTATTGCTCTTAATCGTCGGCTTAAGATTTTTTGCGGTTACTGCAATGGCTTTATCCGCTATATTTTTGATTTTATTACCCGAGATAAGCTTCAACTTGCACTTTTTACTATTGATTACAATGCCGTTTTGTGCTTTTACTTTGAGCTTTTTAGAAGCGCTCTGCTTCTTCATATTAATCTGGTTATTCTTGATATTCTTCGTCGAAGAGGAATCATTAAGCTGGATTCCGTTTTTCTTCTGCGAGGTAATATCAATTATATTGTTATTAATATTAGTAGCCAAGGCGCTTCCGTTGAGATAAATACCTGTAGATTTTATATTATAGATATAATTTTTAGAAACATTAGAGTATTTTGTTGTTTCTTTAAGATAAATACCGTAGCCCTTTGTGCCTGTTACGGTGTTGCCCGTAATATTCTTACCGCTTGCAGATGAAACGACAATTCCGTAACCGTCTGTTTTTGAAATTGTATTATTTGTAATTTCAAAACCGTTACAGCCTCTGTAAACATAAAGCGCATTGTTTTTTGCGCCCGAAACCACATTTGAATCAAAAACGGAATTTGTAACCTTATCAAATTTAACACCGAAAGCCGAGGTAT
Organism: Acutalibacteraceae bacterium; assembly: GCA_045122755.1. Taxonomy (GTDB): domain Bacteria; phylum Bacillota; class Clostridia; order Oscillospirales; family Acutalibacteraceae; genus RUG11462. Next base: position 9,673 of record JBGVHY010000177.1, read on the forward strand.
TGCTAAACTGATTACCTTTTACATTAACCTTGTCGCTGCCTGTCAGTAATAACGCAGAATTTATCACAGGCGAGTCGTAGTTTTTATCATAAATTTTATTTGAAATAAGATTAATTCCCGAGCTTTCCTCAACTCTCATTCCGTAAAGCACCTGTTTTGAAGCGCTCGCGGTGTAGCAAAACTCATTATTGCTTACTGTATTATCGCCTTCATCACCGCTGACACCCTGCAACCAAATGCCGTAATGCCCTTTTTTCGCAATCGATGATGAAATTTTATTATTGCTGACAGTTACCTTATTAATGCAATAGTCGCCTGTTACCTTATCTTCTCCGCCTGATGAAACCTTTGCACCGTAAAGCTGTATTCCGTAAGAGAGATTACCGTAATCAGAGTCAACAAGCGTGATAGTATTATTTAAAATCTCAATATTTGCGTTTTTATAGATTTTATCGCCTGAAGCATACGCTTTATAGAAATTTCCGCAACCGCGGTTGGTCATATTACCAATGAAAATGCCGCTGCCGCAGTTAATAATCTTATTGTTATTAAACTTGCTGTTGCGGTAATTTACCGCTTTAATTGCATAGCCGATTATGTTCTCAAAGGTATTATTTGAAAACTCCATATTGTAAAAATAATGTCCCGAAACTGCCGAGTGAGTGCCGACACCTCTGCCGAGGTTTTTAAAAGTGCAGTTGGTTACTTTTACATTTTTAGTGCCTGTTGCATCCTGAGCGGGATAGGTAAAATGTCCTTCCTTTAAAATATCAATCTGCAAAGCCTCACCGTTTGCGGCATTGTTAAGCCCTTTGGTATCCATATCGTAAAAACCGCAGTTGTTTATAACAACATTATCACAAGCGGCAAAGGTAAGCATATGATATGTACCTACTGTGTTGCGAAAATCGACGCTCTCAAAAGTAACGTTCTGCGCATGTGCAAAGCGCACCATCGAGGTATTATTAAGACGTTTTGCGTCAAAAGTGCCGTTTTTAACGGTTACATTCTTAAAGCCGTCATATCCGTAATGAGTTTCACTTCCTCTGCCAAAACGCAGTAACGCAGGGCAGTTTTCATCTCCTCGCTGAATGGTAGAGCCGTTCATATCAAACGTAGTATTGCCGTAAATATCAAGCGAGCCGAAAATACTGTAAGTTGCCTTAGCAAGCTTTACGGTATAGATATTATCACCGCCTGTGTTTTTTACATAGTCAAAAGCATTTTGTATGCCTTTTCTCGCATTAGATGTATCTATATCAAATGTGGTGATAACCGCGCCGCCGATATCAAGCACTTCAACCTGCTCAGTAGCGGCTGAAGCAGAGGCTCCGAAAGCAAAGCCCGAAAAAATCACCGCAAGAGATAAAACAAAAGATAAAAGCTTTTTCACAATTTTTCTCCTTTTATTTGGTTTTCTTCTGTCTTTATTGTAACTGTACCAACCGCTTTTGTCAATTGAAATTTAAATCGAAAAATATTGCAATATGTATTGATTTTTACAGGGATTTTTGATAAAATAAATTAAATACTTTTATTTTTGGGGTTTTAGGACTATGAAAGCACTGGAAGAGAAAATCTTAAAAGACGGATATGTTGCCGAGGGTGATATCTTAAAGGTTGACTCATTTTTAAACCATCAGATTGATGTTAAATTTATGAATGAAATCGGCAAGGAGTTTAAGCGCCTTTACGAGGGCGAAAAAATTGATAAAATTCTTACAATCGAGGCTTCCGGCATCGGTATTGCCTGCATAGTTGCGCAGTATTTTGATGTTCCTGTTGTTTTCGCTAAGAAGAACAAAACTAAAAATATCCGCGGTGATGTTTATACCTCTCAGGTTGCATCTTTTACCCATGGTACAACCTATGACATTATGCTTTCAAAAGAGTTTTTGCACGAAGGCGAGAAAATCCTGATTATTGATGACTTCCTTGCTAAAGGCAATGCGCTTATCGGTCTTGTAAATCTTGTGCGTGATGCGCGTGCCGAGGTTGTCGGCGCAGGTATCGTAATAGAAAAAGCCTTTCAGGAAGGCGGTAAGATTATCCGCGAGGATTACGGTATCCGCTGTGAATCACTCGCTCGTATTAAATCTATGAGTTATGAAAACGGTATAGAGTTTACCGATTAACTATATTCACTATATTTTTTTAAGAAAGGGTGCTTGAAAATGAGCAAAATTGAAATGAAAACTCCTCTCGTTGAGATGGACGGCGACGAAATGACCAGAATTATCTGGAAAATGATTAAGGATATTCTTATTCTTCCTTATGTTGATTTGAAATCCGAATATTACGACCTCGGTCTTCCTTACAGAAACGAAACCAACGACCGGGTTACTATCGACTCAGCCGAGGCTACTAAAAAATACGGCGTTGCAGTAAAATGCGCTACTATCACACCAAACGCTGCAAGAATGCCTGAGTACAACCTCAAAGAGATGTGGAAATCTCCAAACGGCACTATCCGCGCTATGCTCGACGGTACAGTTTTCAGAACTCCTATCCTTGTAAAAGGTATCACTCCTTTTATCCCTACATGGACTAAGCCTATCACTATCGCACGTCACGCTTACGGCGATGTTTATAAGAACACCGAAATGCAGGTAGCAGAAGGCTGTAAATGTGAACTCGTTTGCACAGATAAAGACGGCAACGAAACACGTGAAACAATTCACACATTTGACGGCACTTCGGGTATCATTCAGGGACTTCACAACACAGATAAGTCAATTTCTTCATTCGCAAGAAGCTGTTTTAATTATGCGCTTGATATGAAGCTTGACCTCTGGTTTGCTACTAAAGACACTATTTCTAAAAAATACGACCATAGATTTAAAGATATTTTCGCTGAGATTTACGAAAACGAATATAAAGAAAAATTTGAAGCCGCAGGCATTGAATACTTCTACACACTTATCGATGATGCTGTTGCTCGCGTTATCCGTTCTGAAGGCGGATATATCTGGGCTTGCAAAAACTACGACGGCGACGTTATGAGCGATATGGTTGCTACCGCTTACGGCTCACTTGCTATGATGACCTCTGTTCTCGTTTCTCCCGACGGCGTTTATGAATATGAGGCTGCTCACGGCACAGTTCAGCGTCACTATTACAAGCACTTAAAAGGCGAGGAAACTTCAACAAACTCTGTTGCTACACTCTTCGCTTGGACAGGTGCGCTCCGCAAGAGAGGCGAGCTTGACAACACACCTGAGCTTGTGAAATTCGCTGATAACCTTGAAAAAGCTACTATCCAGACAATCGAGGAAGGCGTTATGACAGGCGACCTTTATCTCCTCTCGACACTCGAGAACAAGAAAAAGGTAAACACCGAAGAATTTTTACTCGAAGTTAACGAAAGACTCAAAGCTATGATGTAACAGAAAAAGCTTCCTCTTGTGGCACCTTCCTTACGGAGGGTGCTACAGTTATATTCGCCTGACGGCGAGTGATATTGCTTCGCAGTGATATTATCTAACACTAGTGATATTGTCCTACGGACAGTTTTCAGGGCAAATAAAACTGCCCAAGTGTCCTTAAGAACACTTGGGCAAACTTCCTGAGCTTTTAATATACTTTTATTCTTATTTCAAAATAATGCTTAATGCGAAACAAACTACTACAAGCACCATAAATACCATAGCAATGTATTTAGTCCATTTAGCAAGAACAGCATCAACTGCTTTAGCTTTACCTTTTGAAAGGAATGTATCAGCACCGCCGGCGATAACGCCTGAAATGCCTTTTCTTCTGCCTTCCTGTAAAAGGACAACAGCGATAATAATAAGAGCTAAAACAATAAGTACGCTTCCGAGTACGTAATCATACCAAACCATTTTAATATCCTCCGTAAATAGAATTTCACAATTAACAACAGTTATTTTAACATACCTTTTTAAAAAATACAAGTATTATTTTTGCTTTTATACGTTTTTTTGCAAAAAAATTGAGCAAAATCGCCCTATTTTATCTTTAATTTAAAAGATTTTATTTTTTTGAAGTTTTTTAAGAAAAATTGTTGACTTCTTGGTCGGTTTGTGATAAAATATTCAAGCCGCATATTACGGGCTTTTTTAAAGTTGGTTTGAACCACGCCCCAAAATAGCGAGTCTTATATAAAGGAAAGAAAAAATATGTACGCAATTTTTGAAACAGGCGGTAAGCAGTACAAAGTAGAAAAAGGCGATGTAGTGTTTATCGAAAAAATCGATGTTGCTGAAGGCGAAACTGTTGTATTTGACAAAGTTTTGTACACAAGCAACGGCAAAACTACTAAAGTAGGTACTCCTTATACAACTTCAGTTGTAGGTGCTAAAGTGCTTAAACAGGGTAAAGACAAGAAAATCACTGTTTTCACTTACAAGCCAAAGAAAAACGAGAAAAGAAAACTCGGTCACAGACAGCCGTATACAAAGGTTGAAATCCTTGCAATCGGCACAAAAGCTACTGTTAACAAAGCTCTCGGCGCTAACACAGATGCTGAAGCTACAGAAGCTGCTGAATAATTATGACAAGGTTTGTCCTTTACTTTAATAAGGAACATTTCACTGGATACGAGGTTAGCGGTCATTCAACCGACAACGCTAACGATGAGGAAGGCAGGTTAGTCTGCTCGGCAGTATCCTCGGCAGTTATTATGACTGCTAACACAATAACCGATGTGCTCGGTGTAAATGCTGATGTCGATGTTGCTGACGGTTACTTGAAAATAATCGTTGCAACGCCTAATGACAAAACAGATTTACTCATACAAGGCTTAAAGCTTCATATGAGCGAATTAGCCGCAGAGTATAAAGGTAAAATCGAAATTTATAACGGAGGTTTACACTAATGATTAGAGTTAATATTACATTATTCGCACACAAAAAAGGTGTTGGTTCTACTAAAAACGGTCGTGACTCTGAGTCTAAGAGATTAGGTCTTAAAAGAGCTGACGGTCAGTTCGTTTTAGCAGGTAACATTCTCGTTCGCCAGAGAGGTACTCATTTCCACCCAGGCACAAACGTTGGTAAAGGTAAAGATGATACTTTATTTGCTAAGGTTGACGGCACAGTTAAATTTGAGTCTTTCGGCGCTGGCAGAAAGAAAGTTAGCGTTTACGCTGAAGCTGAATAATTAAAAAACAAACATTTAAACCGCAGAGCATTTGGCTCTGCGGTTTTTTTATTCAATGCGCCGACAGTCCTCTCTCGTTTTAAGCACATCTACGTTTTGCGCTCGTGAGGTGTTATTTACCCACAATCCTTTTGTGGTGCAATGCGATAACGCAATTATTCAATATTCATTGCAATTTTGCTAATCATCTTTTCTTATCTTAAATATCATTCTTAAAATACCTCTTAAGGCTTTCGGGCTCTTAACTACTACAACTTTCATAAGTAAAACCTCCAAAAAATTATGGGCACCGACAGTATGCAATGCCGAGCAGGATAAGAATTACGCTTAAAATCAGCATAATCGCCTTATAAGGAAAAAAGGTCGCGACGATAACGCCAAATGTAAAGCAAAATATGTAATGCGCCTTTTTCTTGTTGCGTTTCGGCGGTCTGCCTCTTCTCATAACCTTACCTCCCCTGTCGCATACAAAAAAGGACGGTTTGATTTTCCGTCCTTTTGGTGTTCCTTGATAATATTATATTTTACATCATAAAAAGTGTTACTAAAAAACCTTTATAATCAGCGCATCGCCTTTAGCTACTCTTATTTCAGTATGCTCATTAGGCTCATTGCTTACCGCGAACTGATAACTGTTCTCAATCGTTGCTTCTTTAAGAGGATATTTAGCCCCGATAATATCAACACCTTCCAGCCTTTCGCTGAGTGAAATAAGCGAAAAATACGAACAGCTCCCCTTTGCTATTTTCACAGTACCGTCGCACAACAGCATTTCGGAATAATCATCAACTATCACACCGCGAGCGTTATGCGCTTTTAAATAAAGCAAAATCGACACATTGCCAAGCGAGTGGTCTAACCGCTCGCCGATTACGCCGACAAGCAGAAAGTCGCTGTAGCCTTTTTCAAGCATTAATTTTATCGCGGCAAAAGTATCGGTATCGTCCTTAACTGTCGGCAAAATAAGCGTATTATGCGCATTTTCAGGCATTTTATAAGAATCGAAATCCCCTACGATAAAATCAGGCTGGATATCTAAAGCTTCTTTATGCTTAAGTCCGCCGTCACAGTAAACAAAATAGTCGTCAGGCTGAAAATATGACTTCACTCTGCCGTAATCTTCAATCGGCGCGTTGCCGATAATAACGCATCTTGCCATTACTGCAACTCCCAATCCTTATATTTTGCCGCTTCCTCATAAAGTCGGCGGTAGCTCTCAATTCTCGAATACGGGATTTTTCCGTCTTCCACAGCCTGCAAAACGGCACAGCCCTTTTCCTTGGTGTGCGAGCAGGAGGTGAACTTACACTCACCCAAATAATCCTCAAATTCCTTAAAACAAAATGCCAGCTCGTCCTTTTTAATTATCGCGGTACGCTCCATATCAATACTCGAAAACCCCGGAGTATCCGCGATAAATCCGCTATGCGACTCATATAATTCTACGTGTCGTGTTGTATGTCTGCCACGTCCCAGCTTCTCGCTGATTTCAGAGGTTGAAATATCGAAGCGATTGTCAATAGCATTTAAAAGACTTGATTTGCCAACGCCCGAGTTACCGCAGAAAACCGATAATTTACCCTCGAATAACGGATAAAGCTCTTCGACACCTTTATTCTCAGCGGCGCTGACAATAAACACCTGAAAACCGCATTTTTTATAGATATCGGCAATCTCAGTCGGGTCGGACAAATCGCTTTTATTAATAACGATAATCGGCTCGATATTGTTGTTCTCAGCCAGCACCGTCATCTTATCAATAACAAAAGTATTCGGTGCAGGTGAAGCGGTTGAAACAACGATAAAAAGCCTGTCGATATTAGCGACAGGCGGACGAATCAGTGAGTTTAACCGAGGTGTTATCTCCTCAATAACGCCTCGGTTTTCATCAGTAATTGAAATATTAACATTATCGCCGACTAAAGGCGCAAACTCCTTTTTACGGAATATTCCCCTAGCCTTACATTCAACAATGCCTTGCTCGGTTTTTACATAGTAAAATCCCGATAAAGCCTTTACGATAATTCCTTTTACCATAAGCTCCTCTTGAAAAAAATTATTCTGCTGCCTGAGTTTCCGCCGCTTCAGTAGGCGCTTGAGTTTCAGTAGCGGCAGTTGTTTCAGGCGCCGCGGTAGTTTCAGGTATGGTTGTAGTAGTTGTCGGCTCAGGTCCTTTACTTACATAGATAGTTACAACATCATCAAGCACCGCATCGGAATAAGCACGCGGATATTGAGATACTACAACACCCTCTTCAGCGCTGTCATAAGTGTAAATAACATCGCCGATTTTAAGACCGCTGTCTAAAATTTTCTGCTTAGCGGTATCAGAATAATTTCCTACAACATCAGGCACTTGAACATCAATCTGCTCAGGTCCTAAGGATACATAAAGTGTGATTTCATCGCCTGCTGATGCTACCTCGCCTGCCTCAGGGTAGGACTTGATAACGCAATCCTTAGCGATTTCCTCATCATTTCTTGTCACCTTATTTACAACAAAGCCGTATTCCTCGAGCGCTTCTTTTGCCTCGGAATATTCAAGCTTTTCGCAATCAGGAATTTTTATTTTTTCGCCGCCGAGGCTCACATAAAGCACAATTTTTGATTTGGTCTTGATATTAGTATCAGCCTCAGGCGATTGTTTAAAGATAACTCCCGCCTCGTATTCGGCGTTATTGCTCTCCTCTAGTTCAAAGGTGTAATCCTTATATTGCTCGTCATTTTTAACTTCGGTCCATATCATTCCCACAAAGTCAGGGCATTTTATGGTTTCGCCTGTGTCGGCAGTTATGAACCAGATTAAAACACCTGCAAGCGCAAGAACAAACACCGCCGCGATAGCTGAAAGAACAGGGATAACCTTTGAACCTTTTTCTTTTTTCTGCTGTGCAGGCGCATAGCTTACATTATCGCGATAGGAAGGTTTGAAATTATAGTCGTCCTCCTCTACTCTTACGGAGTGCGAAGAAACAGAGCTGAACGTATGGTCAAACTGAACATATGGGTCACGGCGCACTTCTTCAACATCTCTGAGCATATCAAAAGCGGTTGGATAGCGATTTGAAGGCTCTTTTTGCATAGCCGCTAAAATAATCTGCTCAAGACCTTTAGGAATAAGATTATTAATCTCAGTAGGCTTTACGGGCTCATTCTGCAGCTGCATAATTGCGACAGAAACAGCCGAGTCAGCCTGAAACGGCAGTTTGCCTGTAGTCATTTCATACAAAAGCACACCCACAGAGTAAATATCTGACTTACCGTCGGTATTGTCACCTCTTGCCTGCTCAGGGCTGATATAATGCACCGAGCCGATAGCCTTATCGGTGATGGTTTTCTGCTCGCTGCGTGAAAAACGCGCGATACCGAAATCGGCAACCTTGATAGTGCCGTCATGCATCAAAATAATATTCTGCGGTTTGATATCACGGTGAACAATGCCTTTTTCGTGTGCGTGCTGAAGCGCTTTAAGCACCTGAGCGGTGAAATATGCCGCTTCTTCCCAATCGATTACGCCTTTCTGATTGATATACTCTTTTAAAGTGATACCATCGCAAAGCTCCATAACGATATACTGGAGCACATCACCGAAGCTTACATCATAAACCTTTACAATATTAGGGTGAGATAAAACAGCAATAGCTTTTGACTCATTTTTAAATCTTCTTCTAAATTCATCATTTGCGACAAATTCTTCTTTTAAAATCTTGATAGCAACTACGCGGTCATCAATGATATCATAAGCTTTATAAACGCTCGCCATACCGCCGACACCGATAAGCTCATTGATTTCATATCTGCCGTCAATTCGTTTTCCGATAAATCTATCCACTGTTCTTCCTCCTTTTCTTTATTCTTTCGCAACTGCAACCGAGATATTATCTCCGCCGCCGTTTTTATTAGCAAGACCTATTAATTTTTCACATATATCTTCTGCACTTTTCTTGTTACAAATTTTCAAAATATCGCTTAATTCAACGTAATTTGTAAGACCGTCGGAACAACACAGAAGCGTATAATCCTTTTCAAGCTTTGTAACATTAAAATCGGTTTCAAGGCACTCATCAACACCGAGCGCTCTTGTAATAACATTGCGTTTCGGGTGAGTTTTTGCCTCTTCCTCGGTAATCATATGACTTTCAATCAACTGCTGAACAATCGAATGGTCAGTAGTAATCTGCTTTAAATTGTCAGAGTAAACAACATAAGCGCGCGAATCGCCTGCGTGAATGGTATAAGCGTAGCCGTCGCTTATAAACATAGATACTACGGTAGTACCCATACCGTAATACTCCTCATTGTTCTGCGCTAAATCAAAAACATCAAGATTTGCACCGTTTACCGCTGAGGTCATTAAAGTTTTTAAATCTTTATCATTAAGCGTTGGTTTATACTTATTTACAAAGGTATCGTAAATCGAATTTGCGGCAACCTCGCTTGCAACATTTCCTGCGCGCGCACCGCCCATACCGTCACAAACTATAAGAAGTGCAGTTTCATCATCAAACTTATGAAATTTTACAAAGTCCTGATTCATTTCTCTTGCTTTGCCTATATCCGTTTTTACCGAAACGTCCATAAAACTGCCTCCTTCTTTAATTCTATTTACTGTGCTTGGCTCTGAGTTGTCCGCAGGAAGCGTCAATATCGCCGCCTAATGTTCTTCGCACAGTCGCATTAAGACCTTTCTTATTAAGTAATTCGCAAAAAGCATAAACGCTTTTTTTATCAGGTTTTATAAATTTACCCTTATGAACGGGGTTGGCAGGAATGAGATTGATATGAGCAATCATACCGCCAAGCAATTCCTTTAATTTTTCCGCACATTCAGGCGTATCATTAAATCCACCGATAAGCGCGTATTCAAAAGATATTCTTCTGCCTGTTTCTTTAGTATAATCCTTGCAGGCTTTAATCAGTTCATCAATTTTATATCTATGGTTAATCGGCATAATGCTGTCACGCATTTCATCAAACGGCGCGTGAAGCGAGATTGACAAAGTAATCTGCTTATTTTCATTCATCAGCCGATAAATTTTATCAACAACACCGCAGGTTGAAAGCGAAATATGGCGCATTCCGATATTAAGTCCGCCCTCCATACCGACAAGCTCTAAAAATCGCATTGCTTGTTCATAGTTATCAAGCGGCTCGCCCATTCCCATCATAACAACGTTGGAAATACGAACATTTAAATCGCGTGTGGCGGTATAAATCTGAGATAAAATCTCGCCTGCGGTTAAATCTCTTTTTTTACCTCCGATAGTCGAGGCACAGAATTTGCAACCCATATTACAGCCGACCTGCGAAGAAACGCAGATACTGTAGCCGTGCTTATATTTCATCACAACCGACTCGATAAGCTCGCCGTCGTGAAGTCTGAAAAGATATTTAACCGTTTCATCAATTTTTGACGTAAATTTCTTTTCAATCTTAGCATACGAGATATAGTGTCCGTTTTTCAGGACATCTATAAGGGATTTCGGCAGATTTTTCATATCCTCAAAGCTGTCGACACCTTTTTGCATCCAATCAAAAATCTGACTTGCTCGGAATTTCGGTTGTCCTAAAGACGAAACAACCTCTTGTATTTCAGGTAAAGTCATAGATTTAAGGTCTTTCACTGCCTTCACCTTACCCTTCTGAATGCCGAGATAAAGAACCCGTCCGTTTTATGTATATGCGGAAAGAGGGTCAAAGTATTAATCATATCTTTATCCGATTTTTGGATACCTTGTCCGATTTCGAGTGGCTCAAACTCGTCATTCTCCTCTAAAAACCTTTTCACAACGCCGTAATTCTCTTGTTCATTAAGCGTACAGGTAGAAAAATATAAATTTCCACCTATTTCCACGTATGACTTAGCGGATTGTAATAAATGATACTGCAATAGCTTCAAATTGTCAACAAAAGCAACATTTTTGTAACGAATTTCGGGCTTTTTGCCTAAAATTCCAAGCCCCGAACAAGGCAAATCGCACAAAACTTTGTTAAACTTGCCTAATTCCTCATTATAAATTTCTGCATCATTTACAAAGGATTTTACACTTTTAAGCCCTAAACGCTTTGCGCCTTTTTTAATAAGCTCAACCTTATGCTCATACAAATCGAGCGCTAAAACCTCTCCGTTATC
>JBGVHY010000178.1:0-7614 GCA_045122755.1 Acutalibacteraceae bacterium
CAGGTCCTGTTTATTCGTTTTTCTACAGCACAAACGGCGCAGAATACGGCGGATTTATTATAAAATTTGTAGTGCCTGTAAACGTTATTTCCTGCATAAAAATTACGCTTTGTATGGCTATGCAGGGGTTGAAGAAAACAAAAGCGGTATGTACCGCGACCATTACGGGAATTTTAGCAAATATTATTCTTGATGTACCGCTTATGTATCTTTGCTATTACCTCGGTATGGGACAGAACAGCTACCTCGGAGCGATTATAGCGACCGCAATAGGTCAGGGAATTTGTGTTATTATGATACTTGTTTCTTTAAGAAAATCCTTTAACTTCCGCTATGGCAAGCTGATTAAGCCGTTTATCAATTCTTTATATCCTGCGCTTGTTATGGGTGTTGTAGTATCTTTGCTTAATTACATTTTCCCTGTATCAGTAGCAAGAAGCATTACTCAGATAATTCATCTTTGTGGTTATGCGGTTATAGGCGCAGTGATTTATTTTGTACTGATTTATTTTAACGGCACGTTAGCAGGGATTTTCGGTGAAAGAATGATTAATAAAGTGCTTGCAAAATTACATCTTAAAAAGTAACAAAAAAACTCGTACCAATCGGTACGAGTTTTTTGTTTATACATAATCAATTGTTACTGTTCCCATATGGCATTCGCCGGTGATGGTGATGGTTTTATCGGTTGATTTTATGCCGTAAGACTGTACAACTTTTACCTTGCCTATATTGTTATCGATTCTTTCTATCACTGTCCAATCTTTTGGGATATGAATGTTGAGTGCACCCATATGATTTTCGATATTCAGCACACCGCCGCCGTTGTAGTTTTCGGCGTTTTCAAAGTAAACATCAGTTGCTCCCATATTGTTTTCAACGTGTTCATTTACAAACTCAGCAGTATCAATATATTTTGTGGATTTTCCTGCAATTCTGTGGCCCTTCCAGAATACTTCGCTCATTTTGTCAGCTTTCTTTTTCGGCAATATTAGTGCTGTGCCGATTGTAAGCAGAAGTGCGATTAAAATAACAGTCCAGTTTGAGATAATATTTTGGCTTTTAAAGCCGCAAAGAGATGCGAGTTCCTTTTCAAAAAGCAGAAAAATAAATGAAATCGGGAAGAAAATATGCGCGATATTCAGTTTATAAATCTCACTTCCGAGCCATGCAAGGCAAGCTACGCCTAAAATGATTTTCAGCGGCGGAACTCCGGTTATAAGCCCAAGCCCTGTGCCGATACTTTCTAAAATAAGCAATACTGCTACGCAGATTAAAACAAGTCCCCAGAAGATACCTCTTTTTTTCATTTTTATAACCTCTCCTCAAGTTTTTCTTTAAAGATTTTAAAATACATTCGTGAAACATAAACTTTTTTGTGTGAGTTTTTAAACTGCACCTCGCTTGCACCCGTAAGGTTTTTATTAACCGCGCTTACGGCGGAGGAATTTAAAATACAGGATTTTGAAACACGCACAAAGCTTTTCGGCAATAGTTGTTCTAATTCGTAAAGCTTGTAGTCGGTGTAGTACATATTTTTTAATGTATGCGCCGCGGTTTTGCCACTTTCTGTTTCAAAAAACAGTATGTCATTGCGGTTGATAAAGTATTCCGAGTTGCCGTGATAAAGCAAAAGCTCTGCATTTTTGTCAATAACATTGCTGATTACGTCCTGTAAAAGTTTTATATCGTCAGTAAGCTTTCGGCATTTTATTATAACTTCATCACTTGCATTTTCATCGACCTCAATGCGCAGTTTCATTTGTTTCACCTCTTTGATTGCATTGTATAATAAATTTTTAAAAAAGTAAATAGTTTTTTTGTAAGAGGTTATTTTTTCGCAGTAAGAGGTAAAGCGAGTTCTTTAAATGTCATAATAATTTTGGTATCGGCTTTAGCGATAGATTTTTATAAAGTTAAAAGCGGTGGGCAAACCCACCGCTTTTAAAAAGAGAGTTATATGAAGAAAATTATTAACAATATCTCTTTTTAGTTTACCACTTATCGTTTTCATAAGGGTCATGTTTTGTAGTAGCTTCAGTCGGAGCCTGTGTTGGATTTTCCTGTGAAGCTGCGATAATATCAAGAGATTCATATTTCTCTAATTCTAAAATAATTTTTTGGAATTTCATATAATAGTCTCCTCTCTTAACATTATTCAGCTGACCAGTCAGCGGCTGCTGCCCATGAGTCTACAAGGTTTTTAACGTTTTCTGCTAATGATGAGTAAGTGCTGCTTTCGTCTGCAATGTAAGCTGAAGCAATAGCTTTTACTGAACGACTGTTATCATTCTGAGTTGCATAATAATATGTAACTTCGCCGTCAGCATCAGTAACTTTTACATAACCGCGACCGATAAATGCTCTGCCGTAGTTTGCTTTTTTGATTGCAACGATTGAGCCTACGAATGTGTTTTCTTCGTAATACTCATCAGCTACATATTTTACATCAATGAAGTTTGCTTTGCCGATTTCATGAGTAAGCTCGTCTGTAACCAAATCAGCAGGAGCGATAAGTGTACCGAGTTCAACTGTGTTGCCTTCAACTGCTTTGAGCTCTGCGAGTTTTTCTGTATCAACAGTTGTGTAGAAACGGATACCGTTCTGATTGTTAAGTCTGATAGAAGCGCCTGCTTTCATTGAAACAACTGATTCAGGTTCTACCTCGCCAACTTTAGTAAGAACAAAGCTGTGCAAGAAAATCTGCTTGTTGTCTGTTGCAGGAGTAACTACAACTGTTACAGGGTCTGTGCCGTTTGCAGTAAACTGAGTGTCGAGTGCGTGTTCAATATGTTTTTTACCTGACAATGAAGTATCTAAGCAATTGATTGTGCCAAGAGCAACATCATTAGCAGTAATATCGAAAGAGCCACGAGCCTGGTTATTATCAGCAGTGTACATAGTAAGTGTGTATACACCAGCTTCAACACCCTTTAAACCAAATGTAAGGTTTATGTTGTTAGTTGATGACTGCCACTGCGCGTAGTTATATCCTGAGATATAATTTTCATATTTTGTTAACTGACCACCTTTAACAGTGATTGACATTGCATCTGTTTCAGTTGTCATAGGTTTGCCGGTGCTGCCAGGGTTCATATTGCCGGACATATTGTCATAGGCAACATAAGTGTATGAATCGCCATCGGAAACTTCTCCGCCAACTGTTGTAGTTGAACCTGCCACAGTTGATGTAGCACCAACGGTTGTTTGAGAAAGTGACTCGACGATTGTGATTTCTACTGCTCTAGTCAATAAATTATCACTTGCGACAGCATCACTTTTGATTGTGATTGTAAGGCCAAGATATTCTACATTTGCAGCAGCTGTATATGGCTGAATGTAGTTTGCATTTCCTGAAGCCGAGGCAGCAACAAACTTTTTGTCCTGAGCAGATACAAAATTACCTTCTGCATCATAAGCTGTGATATACAACTGCAAATCGCCATGACCTGTACCTGAGAAGGTATAGGTTGCGTTTGGTATTACCTTAACAAGCTTTTTAGTTCTGATACGTGTAGAATGATCTGCTTTATCGCCTGTTGATTGGCTATACATACCTGTTTCGTAGATATCAGAAGCATTAACAACTACACCCGAAACCTCAGCAATAGTGTATGAATCGCCATCGGAAACTTCTCCGCCAACTGTTGTTGCTTCAGGAGTTATAGTAGTAGCGTCCATTGTTGTAGTCTCAACTGCTACTTGTATTATTGGGGCAATTTCACGCAATAACAACGATTCAGAATAAACTTTGTCGTTGATGCTTAGTGTAAAACCAAGATATTCTACATTAGCAGCAGTTGTATAATTTGTTGTAGAAGAAACTATTGATAGGTTATCATTAGCCGATACAAAACTGCTATTTTCATCATACGCAGTAATATACAATCTTAATTCACCATGACCCAATCCGGAAATAGAATATGTGGTGTTTGGCGTTACCTTAATAAGTTTTTTTAGTCTGATACGTTTTTCGTGGTCTGCTTTTGAACCATCTGTCTGGCTGTACATACCTGTTTCGTATATTTTCGATTTATTTACAAATATTCCTGAAACTTCATTAATCTCGTATGCATATGCACCTGCTGTTGTTTCAGGAATTACCGGCGGTGTTACTGTGGCAGACTGATTTAAGAATGAAATATAGTCAAGATACAGACTACCGCTTGATTTTGCAGTTACAGTGATTTCTATTTGTGTATTATCCTCTGCAATTGTAAACGGACTTAATTCAAATGGCATAGCTGAACCGCTTTGTGTGCTCAAATCTAGATTTTCTGCAACAAGCTGACCGTTTATAGCAACATCAACTATTGCACTTCCGCTATTTCCCTTAGCATATAAAGTATTGGCGTATGTACCTTTATTCAAAATAAAATTTGATGTAAATGTTGCACTCTGACCTTCTGTTACAGAACCTGAATACATTGAAGAAACAGAGCCATCACTTCCCTCAGAAAGTGCCATATCACCTGTCAGTGCAAAGTCTTCGTTAAATCTATAGCTGAATTTACAATAGTTAGTGCCGTCGACCAGCATTGTGTTTTTGGATGTACCGTATGCCATATAACATCCCCAAGCAAGCTTTGTCCATGCACTTGGATATACTGTATGGGTTATAGTATAATTCACATCATCGTCAGATGTGTAGAAGGTCATAAATCCATTTTCTTGTCCTACTGGTCTTAGATATCCAAGCACATTTGAACTGCTGGTCGGCTCAAAAGCACTAATTGGATTTTCTGATGTAATAATAAGATACTTTTTACCCCAGATGTTATTTTCGTTATCCGGTGTATACAATTTTACCCAATATTGCAGATCTTCATCAAGCATTTGCTCAATATTAGTATAAACTTCATCTTCGCCTAAATCTTTACCAACGTATGCGCCGAGCGCTTCACAAGAAACAGGTTTTAGATATCTTCTGTTAATAAGGTTAGAGCCGTCTGCATCCCAATAGAAACAGGAAACTCCATATTTATCTGAAGTAGCACGAATTATTTCAAGATTCGCAATGCCCTCTTGTGAATAAGGAGCTATTGTTCCGTTACATCCTATTTCATCTACTATTGCACCGCAACCAATTTGATTCATTCTATTGTAAACACCCGTAATAGCTCCACCCATATTCGAAGGAGACTGATAAATGTGAGTTGTAATTATCAACTTATCATCTGCTGTATCGTATGATGGGATAGACTGATTATATTCAAACACATCTGTGTTGGTTGTAGTACCATTCCAGATATCAGCATTCCAGTTTGAAACACCACCATAGTTTGGTATCACCAAAAATCTATTAGCGTTGTTTGAGCCTTGTGAACGAATGAGTTTAATAAATGATTTTACAACCTCTTTTGCATAAGAAGCACCTGCATCACTTGAACCCATTGAGCCTGTATGGTCCGTTGTTTCGTTATATACTTCAAATAACAGCTTTGAACCGTAATCCTTAAAATATTCACCAACCTGAGTCCAGATGTTAGTAAGGTATCTGATTGTCTGTTCCTGATTGGTCATACCCTCATATTTTGTGCTATTTTGAACCTGCAAGCCATATTTAATTGGATTAACCGCATTTGAAGTGTTACAAGCAGCATCGTGATGAGTATTGATGATAACATACATATCGTTGTTGATAATCCAGTCAACAACCTGTTTGATTCTTGCTAAAAATTCAGGTGCAATTGTGCCGTTGAACCATGCGTCACGGCGTGTATCAATATCTGCGTACCAAGTATCTTTAGAATACAAATTGCCTTCTTCATCTAAAAGCACATTGAACCAAGTAATTGGAACACGTATAGCCTGAATTCCAATGCTCTTTGCGTATTTTATCAAGTCCTCGGTTATCTGTCCATCACCAAATACACGTTCCTTATATTCAATGAATTCTTCTATAGTATCAAATTCAGGACGAACATAAGTCGGTCTTAATTCGGTAGATTCAAATACGTTACCGAAGTTGTAGCCAATTCTCATATTTTCGCCTGTAAGTGTAATTGACGACAATTCAAAATCGCTTGTGTCATAAATTTTTTCCTGCGCATTGGTTATAAGTGTAACCGAAAAGCAGGAGCACAGAATAACTGCGCAAATAATGATTGAAAGTATTTTTTTCATAGTAATCACCTTTCTTTTGCTTTTTATTTTATAATAATATATTTGCTTTAAAAAATATATTGCGTATCTCGTCAGTAACTCTTGCGTATTTTGTCATTATATTGTATAATGTTTTCAGAAAGGGGTATTTCTATGTCATTGGGATTTTATCAACCTGATTTGGAGATTGAATATATTGAGTATTCCAAAAAACGATCGGAACAACTTAAAGGTCATTACACCAAAACTAAACTTGGACATTATCAGATAATATTCGTTATGTCAGGGCAGTTTAGTGTTAAAACCATTAATACCAGCGTTGAATTAAACGCAGGAGAGTTTACTATTGCAAACCACAATGATTATATGATGTACTATCGTTTAACTGATAAAGCAGAAAGTCTTGTTATTCATTTTCATTCTTCTGTCTTACATAGTGATTACTCAACCGAATTACTGGACGCCTTTAATCAATCACCTCCCAACACCGTATTTAAACCAAGTGAGTTTGACAGCAAAATTTGTTCGACTATACTATATGATTTTAAAAATGCGCTAATAAACAGATTATCGAGAGTTTACATTGCAAATCGTTTGAAAACTGTTCTTTGCGAGATTGATATCGAATTCAAAAGGAAATATGATATAGCTTTATACGATACAAAAAATGTTTCTGTCGAGCTTATTGAATATGTTAATAAGCATTTTGCGCAACCGCTTACGCTGAAATCGATCAAAGAGAAATTCTTTATAAGCGAAAGTTCAATTAACAGAATTTTTAAGACAATGTGCAATATGACTTTTACAAGTTATCTGAATAATGTCAGAATCCATAATGTAAAGAATCTCGTAAATGATAAGCATATTTCAATTTCAAAAGCAGCGGAAATTAGTGGATATTCTACATACTCAACATTTTACAGAGCATATAGAAAGCTATATAATCAAGCACCGCTTACTACGACATCATCTGATGAAAAGCATTATTTTCCATTTAGCAATTATAATTAACCTTTATTCACAAAAACGGCATAAAAAAAGCAGAAAACGCAATCCTTGAAAACAAAGAAAGCGCAATCTGTCGAAATTAATTAATATAGATGCATTTTTACGACTTATTTTTATACGACTTACAACGTGTTATTCGTTTGTTACTTTGTCATAAGAGAAAAACAAGTGAGTTGAACCAGTAGCTGAATTTCTTGAAGCATAAATGGTATTATTAACATTTTGAAGTGTTTTCCATGCAGTTTTTTCTGAAAGACCGTCGTTTTTATCATTTCCGGATTCCGAGTCTACAAAATAAGTTATACCGGTGTTTCAATTCCGTAATCCTTTTCATCTGCAGAGGCAGTTATGCCAAACGCAAAAGAAAACAATGAAACCAGCATAACAACTGATAATATCAGCGAAATAAATTTCTTCATTATAATCCTCCTATGGTAGTATCTTTAATTCTACCATAGGAGGTGCTTTTTTTCTATTGTCCGTTTTTAACGGACTTGTTCA
>JBGVHY010000179.1:0-10816 GCA_045122755.1 Acutalibacteraceae bacterium
ACTTGAAAAAAACAAGCAAAATTGGTATTTTTTTTTATTTTTAATTAAGGAGTTTTTTATTAAAGAATGGGTTTTTTCCTAAAATGATAGAGAAACGGCGCTGATGTTAGCCAAGGAATGCGGTATTGATAATTTTACCGCTTATTTGCTCTGCGCTTGCGGAATTTGTGACCCATTCGAGGTTGATGAGTTTTTATCGGAAGAAGTGCTGTTGCAAGACCCTTATATGTTCGCGGATATTGAAAAAGCCGCCGAGCGTATTTCAGAGGCAATTGAAAAGGGTGAAAAAATCGCCGTTTTCGGTGATTACGACTGCGACGGAGTTACTTCAACCGTTCTTTTATACAGCGTTTTAACAGAACTTGGCGCTGATTGTATCTACCGCGTACCGACTCGCGATGAAGGTTACGGAATGTCAGTGAGTGCGGTTGATGAACTGAAAGGAAAAGGTGTAAGCCTTATTGTAACTGTTGATAACGGAATTACCGCTTTTGAGGCTATAAATCACGCAAATGAGCTCGGTGTAGATGTAGTCGTGACCGACCATCATCTGCCGTCGGATACTTTGCCTAAAGCTTTGGCGGTAGTTGACCCGAAACGTAATGATTGCGCGACCGAGTTTAAGGATTATGCAGGTGTCGGCGTCGCTTTTATGCTTTGTAGTGTGCTATCATGTACTGCGCCGGAGGATTTGTTATACGCTTACGGCGATTTGGTTGCCATAGGCACTATTGCCGATGTTATGCCATTGAAATCGGATAACCGAACAATTGTAAAACAGGGTCTTAAGTGTATAAAACGCGGTGAGCGTATCGGTCTTAACGCTCTGGTTGAGGCTTCGGGAATTACGCTTGAAAAGCTTAATTCAACCAATGTTGCTTTTACAATTGCGCCGAGAATTAATGCAACAGGCAGAGTTTTTCACCCTGAAAAAGCTATTGAGCTTTTGCTTTGTGAGGACTCTGCAGAAGCACCTGAAAAAGCAAGTGAGCTTTGCTCTTTTAACTCAAAGCGCCGAGAGCTTGAAAGCGGTATTTTAGAAGAAGCTCTTAAGATGATAGCTGATGATGAAAAGATACAGAACAGCCCTGTTATAGTTGTCGGCGGCGAGAATTGGCACCATGGTGTTATCGGTATCGTTGCGGCAAAGCTTTGTAGTATTTTCTCGCGGCCTGCGGTTGTTTTCTCGCTTGATGAAACACACGCTGTCGGCTCTGCAAGAGGCTATGAGGGCGCATCAATTTATGATATTTTAAACGAAGTTTCCTCGCTTGCTGAGAGCTTCGGTGGTCACTCATCAGCGGCGGGCATTACAATAAAAAGAGAGAATTTTGGAAAGGTGAAAACCGCTGTTCAGTACAGTGCTAAAAAGCTTTATGGTAGTTTGCCGTTTGATAAACTCAAAATATCCTGTAAGCTTAATCCCTCAACACTTAGTGTTAACAACGCGTATGCACAGATGAATTTAGAGCCATTCGGTGAGGGTAATGAGCGACCTGTTTTCGCGCTTGTGGGTATGATTATTGTAAATATTGTCCCTCTTTCAGGCGGTAAGCATTTAAAGCTTCAATTATCACGTTCGGGCGGATTTGATAATACCGTCGAGGTTATGTCATTCTTTACAACACCCGAAGAATTTGTGTTTAAAAAAGGTGACAAAATAGATGTAGCCGTTACAATTGATATAAATGTTTATAACGGAAAAGAAAGCCTTTCGGTAATTCTTAAAGATATAAGACAGGCAGATTTTAATCAGGAGAATATAATAAAAGGGACAAGAGATTATCAGAATTTTAAGTATTTCGGTGAAAATGATAATTTGCCGAAAGTAACCCGTGATGATGTTGTGGCGGTTTATAAGAAGATAAGAATTTTAAAAACCATACAAGCAGATGAAACCGAGCTTACATTTGTTTTCGGTACATCAGATTTCTTTAAATTAAAGATAATTTTAGATATACTAAAAGAGCTTAAATTTATAAGCTTAAGTATGAATGGCAAGTATAAAATTGAGTATATAGAAAATGCTGAACATCACGATTTGACAGAATCGGAAATGTTTAATCTTGTGAAGTAAAGGGGAGAGCAAATTGGCATTCAGAGAATACACCTTTGATGATATTATCGAGGCGACTAAAGCACAGAATAAGGATTATGATTTAGCGAAAATCAAAAGAGCCTATTTGTTCGGCGAAGAGGCGCATAAGGGGCAGTTCCGCAAGTCAGGAGAGAGGTATTTTAATCACCCTGTTGCAACCGCGATAATTATAATCGGACTCGGTATGGATAACGAGTCGATTGTTGCTGCGTTGCTTCACGATGTAATTGAGGATACACCGATTACTGCTGATGATGTTAAAAGAGAGTTCGGCGCTGATGTTGCAATGCTGGTTGAATCACTCACAAAGCTTGCTAATATCCCGTTTGTAACAAGGGAAGATGTTCAGGCTGAAAATATCCGTAAAATGCTGCTGGCAATGAGTGAGGATATCAGAGTTATTATTATAAAACTCGCTGACCGACTTCATAATATGCGAACAATTGAAGGGCATAAATCCGAGGCAAAACGACGTGATATCGCGAAGGAAACGCTTGATATTTATGCGCCGATTGCGCACCGACTCGGTATCCGTCCTGTTAAAGAGGAGCTTGAGGATTTGGCAATCCGCGTGCTTGACCCGATTGCTTATAAAGAAATTGAGGATTCGCTTTCATCCCAGCAGGAAAAGAGAGAAAATTATCTTCGTTCTATAATTCTCAGAATTGAAAAACGTCTTAATTCGGTTGTGCCGAATATCCGTATAGACGGACGTGTGAAATCAATTCACGGTATCTACCGTAAAATGTATATGCAGGGCAAAAGCTTTGAAGAAATTTACGATATTTACGCTATAAGAATCATTACTGATACCGTTACCGATTGTTATAATATTTTAGGTTATATACATGATATGTTCCGTCCTATCCCAGGCAGATTTAAGGACTATATTTCTACTCCTAAGCCTAATATGTATCAGTCGCTTCATTCTACCGTCTTACCGCGTGAAGGCATTCCTTTTGAGGTGCAGATAAGAACCTGGGAAATGCACCAGACCGCAGAGCTCGGTATCGCGGCGCATTGGAAATATAAAAGCGGTGTTTCAAAGAGTGATGCACAGTTTGATGAGCGCCTTAACTGGGTTCGCCATCTGCTTGAGAATCAGCAGGAAAGCGATAACCCGCAGGATATTGTTACAAATATTAAAACTGATCTTGCGCAGGACGATGTTTTTGCGGTTACACCTAAAGGCGACGTTATCAATCTGCCTGTCGGCTCGTGTGTAATTGACTTTGCCTATGCTATTCATACCGCTGTCGGTAATAAAATGGTCGGCGCAAAGGTTGACGGCAGAATCGTTCCGATTGATTATAAAATCAAGACAGGCGAGGTTATCGAAATTCTTACAACCTCTCAGCCTCACGGTCCGAGCCGAGATTGGCTGAGCATTGTTAAAACCAGCGAGGCTAAATCTAAAATCCGCACCTGGTTTAAAAAAGAAAAACGCCCTGAAAATATTGAGCGCGGCAAGGCTGAGGTTGAGCGTGAGCTTCGCAAAAATCTTATTCATATTACCGCTGAAGAACTTGAAGAAACAATACAAAAATATGCTGAGCGTCAGGGACTTAAAACCGCTGAAGATTTTTATGCAGCTGTCGGCTACGGTGGTATTCTGTTTTCGAGATTTCTTCCCAGAATCAAGGAGCAGTACAAAAACGCTAAAAAGCCTGCCGATACTCCTGATATTGAAAGCCTTATCAAGGCTAAATCAAAAACCGATGACGGCGTTATCACAGTTGACGGTACAGATAACTGCCTTATTAAGCTTTCAAAATGCTGTAACCCGCTTCCGGGCGATAATATCATCGGCTTTGTAACCCGCGGTCACGGCATCTCTGTTCACAAACGTGATTGTACTAACGTTCCGCGCGATATGGCGCATTGCGAAGAGCCTGAGCGCTGGGTAAGGGTTAAATGGACGGGCAAGGTTAATGAAACCTTCCAGTCAACGCTTACAATTCACGCAATCGATCGTCCGCAGATGGTTGCCGATGTTACTATGGAAATCGCGAATATGCGGCTTGCTTTACACTCTGTCAGCGCAAGAGAAGTAAAAGACGGCAACTGCGTTGTGGTTATTACAATCAGCATTGAAAGTGTCGAGCATCTTAAAAATATTATCAACAGACTTTCAAAAATAAACGGTGTTTATTCAATTGAAAGAACAGGTATGTAAATTATGTCTATAAAAAAGTTTGAAATCGGGCCTCTTTCGACCAATTGCTATATTTATACCGATGAAAGCACTAATGAATCGGTGATAGTTGACCCTGCCTTTTGCAGTGAAAAACTGCTAGGAGAAGTTGAAAAAACAAACATAAAATATATTCTGCTTACTCATGCTCATGCCGACCATATTATGGCAGTGCATACTGTTAAGCAAAAAACAGGCGCAAAAATTGTAGCTCATATCAATGAGGCTGAGCGACTTAAAAGTGGGAAGGCTAATCTTCACAGCGCAATCGGTTGTTACCTTGAAGACTATGTGCCTGAAGAAATTGACATTGCCGTAAATGATGGCGATGTACTCGAATTCGGCAATAAAACTATAACGGTGCTTCATACGCCGGGTCATACCGACGGCTCAGTGTGTTATGTCAGCGAAGATAAAATTTTCTGCGGTGATACCATTTTCCAAGGCTCATACGGCAGAACTGATTTCCCTACGGGAAGTCTGTCACAGCTGATTGACTCCTATTATAAGCTGACCGAGCTTGAGGGCGACTACCTTATGTTGCCCGGTCATCAGGGTTCTACAACGCTTAATGATGAACGCAATTTTAATCCGCTTTCGAGGTATCTATGATAAAACTCACACTCGTCGGAAACGACTATAAATTTGAGATTGAAAATATAATACAGCTGTTTTTTCCTGAGGAAAAAACTTCTCCTACATCTGGAGAGTTTGCAAAGATTACAGTTTTTAAATATAACCTTACCTTGTCGGTAACAGTAAGAATTTTTGATAAATTCTATCAAAAACAAGGCTTTGCTTCTTATGAGGGTGAAGCTGAACGAGTGCTCTGTAAAATGCTTTTTGAGATTTTGTCCTCGGTTACCGGTTTTATACCAAAATGGGGTATTCAGACAGGTGTCCGACCGACTAAACTGCTTCGGAATCTTACCGAAAAGCATGGTTATAATTATGCAAAGGACTATTTGCAGAATAAACTGCTTATTTCCGATGAAAAGTTTAAAATGGCTGATGATATCGTGTCATTGCAGAACGATTTGCTTACAAAAAAAGCGAAAAATTCCTTCAGTCTTTATATTTCAATTCCATTTTGCGCCTCGCGTTGCTCTTACTGCTCGTTTATCTCGCACGATATTGAGAAATCTAAAAAGCTTATCCCTGATTATATTACTCATCTTTTGAAAGAGATTGAGCATACGGGCAAGATAGCTAAAGAAAAGAATATGAAACTGCAAACGGTTTACATCGGGGGCGGTACTCCGACAGTGCTTGAAGCTGACCAGCTGGCAGTTGTAATAGATGCGGTGCATAAGAATTTTGATACTTCGGCTTTGCTCGAATTTACCGTTGAGGCAGGACGCCCTGATACTGTTACAAAAGAAAAACTGCTTGCTATAAAACAGGGCGGCGCAAACAGAATTTCTATCAATCCGCAGACACTTAATGACGAGGTACTGCGTATCATAAAAAGAAGGCATACAGTAGAGCAGTTTTTTGATGCTTACGAGCTGGCTGAGAGCTTAGGCTTTAAAAATATTAACACTGACCTTATCGCGGGACTTCCCGGTGATACATACGATTCTTTCTGCGATACTATTGATAAAATAGCTGAAATTTCGCCGAGCAATGTTACGGTGCATTGTCTTTCAATGAAACGTTCTTCTACCCTTGTTTACAAGGGAAAAGCGAAATACAACCCG
Organism: Acutalibacteraceae bacterium; assembly: GCA_045122755.1. Lineage (GTDB taxonomy): Bacteria > Bacillota > Clostridia > Oscillospirales > Acutalibacteraceae > RUG11462. The sequence goes on from JBGVHY010000179.1 coordinate 5,993, forward strand.
AGCGGCAAGGTCGTTTCGGATATGCTCGGGTACTCTCATGATACGCTTTATTCGGGCAGTTACAACCCATATTATATGTACCGCCAGAGCAAAATGGCAGGCAATAATGAGAATATCGGCTGGTCAAAGCCTGGTTTTGAGTCTTACTATAATATTTTTATTATGGAAGAAATTCAGACTATTTTAGCGCTCGGCGCAGGCGCATCCACTAAATTAGTTGACGGAAGCCGAATTGAGAGGGTATTCAATTACAAATATCCGTATGAGTATATAAGCGGTTTTAAAGAAATGCTGAACAGAAAGCAAAAAATATATGAATTTTTTAATTAATCGTTGATTTTAGGATAAAATTGTTATATAATATTTATACTACTAAACGAAGGGAGTTTTTAAGAATGGGATTATTTGAAGATGCAGTTGTAAAGGCAAAAGGCGCTTTTGATATCGCTGCTAAAAAGACTAATGAAGTTGTATCAATTCAGAAACTCAAAATTAAAGTTTCTCAGGTGAATTCCGATATGCAGAAGGATTTTGAAACTCTCGGCAGATTGTACTATGATGCTGTTAAGACTTCCGATGAGGAGATTACCGAGTATAAAGAGATTATCGAATCGATTGACAGCAAAATCGCTGAAATCGCTGAAATCGAAAAAGAATTCGATGCTCAGAAGAATAGTAAAACCTGTGAAAAATGCGGAAATAAAAACCCTGATACTGCTGCGTTTTGCAGTAATTGCGGTGAAAAATTATAATCTGGTTTATAGGATTCAGGAAAATGGCTAACCTGTTAGCCATTTTCTTTTGTTTGAAATTGAGAGGGAAATTTGATGAAAATAGGACTTGTAATAGCCGACGATATGGAGTTCGCACCTGTAGTTGAGAAATGTAAGCTTTACAATGGTGAGCAATATAATATCTGCGGCGATAAAGCCGTTTCTTTTGAAACTGTCTGCGGTAATAAAATTGTGGCAATCCTTTGCGGAACGGGTAAAGTAAATGCCGCTGGTGCTACTGCGGCGCTTATCTGTAAGGAAAAGCCTGATTGTATTATAAATATAGGTCTTTCGGGTGCAATTAAGGGCGTTTATAAAAATGATATCGTTATCGGTACAAATTTTTTAGAGCATGACTTTGATTTAACACCACTTGGATATGAAGTAGGTGTAAAACCACAGCCGAAGTATGTCTTTGAGCCTGATGTTGACCTTTTTGAAAGATTTACTGCTAAATTCTCAAAATTAAAGCCTTGCGTTTTTGTAACAGGCGATATGTTTGTTTCATCAACCGAAAAAAAAGAGTATTTCATAAATAAGTTTAATGGCGGCTGCTGCGATATGGAATCGGCGGCTGTTGCATCGGTTTGTTACAAGATGGAAGTTCCGTTTTTGTCGCTCAGAAAACTTTCTGATGATGCCGATGAGTCAGCGGCAAACACTTACCGCGAGTCTAACGAACTCAAAGAAGATGTGCTTATAAATATGATAATTTCTCTTTTTGGTTGACAAAATGATGAAAAAACGTGAAAAAAACTAGTAATTTTGAATAATTTTAATGGATTTTAGTAAAAATGACTTGCAAAATCAGGGATTATAGTTTAAAATAAAAATTACGGAATCCGTTAGGAGTTTATGCGATGATTAAGGATTTTGAATTTAAGGGAAATTACAACGTAGATGACCTCGTAAGAATAATGGAAATTTTGCGTAGTGAGGAAGGCTGCCCTTGGGACAGAGAGCAGACTCACGATACTATCCGCAATAATTTTCTTGAAGAGGTTTATGAAGTCTGCGATGCCATTGACCGCGACAGCAAAGAGGATATGAAAGAGGAACTCGGTGATGTCCTTTTGCAGGTGGTTTTCCATACTCAGATTGAAAAAGAGCAAAACGGTTTTGATTTATCTGAAGTTGCTGACGGAGTTTGCAAAAAGCTTATTCTCCGCCATCCTCACATTTTCGGTGATGTTAAGGCTGATACTTCTGAAAAAGTGCTCGATAACTGGGATAAAATCAAAATGGAAGAAAAGGGACAGGAAAGCTATACCGATACTTTGAAAAGTGTACCTACTGCATTCCCTGCTCTTATGCGTGCCGCTAAGGTGCAAAAAAGAGCCGCTAAGGCTAACTTTGACTGGGATGATGTTTATGAGCCGCTTTTTAAAGTCGGCGAGGAATTATCCGAGCTTGAAGAGGCTATTGAAAACGGTTGTCCGAGAAGTATTTCCGAAGAATTCGGCGATTTACTTTTCGCAGTTGTTAATGTATCCCGTTTTATAAAAGTTGATGCCGAAGAAGCATTAGGCAGAGCTACGGACAAGTTTATTTCCCGTTTTGCCGAAGTTGAAAAATTATGCCGCGAACGCGGTGTTGATATGAAAAGCTCATCTTTAGAAGAGCTTGACAGTATCTGGGATGAAGTGAAGAGAAAGAATTTTTAGACAAGTTTGTCTTTAAATAAAAGAAAAAATTATTTTGGAGGAATCTTAAAATGAACAAGACAGAATTCGTTGCAGCTATAGCTGCAAAAGCTGGACTCTCAAAGAAAGACGCTGACGCAGCATATAAAGCATTCACAGACACAGTTGTTGAGGCTGTTAAAGCCGGCGACAAACTCGCTTTGGCTGGTTTCGGTACTTTCGAAGTTAAGGAAAGAGCTGCTAGAACAGGTATCAATCCTAAAACTAAAGAAAAAATCCAGATCGCTGCATCAAAAGCTCCTGCTTTCAAAGCAGCAAAAGCATTCAAAGATGCTGTAAAATAATTTTTTAATTATTTATCGGGGCGACTTGAATTTTTTTCGAGTCGCTCTCGTTTTTTAACAAGACTACAGGAGAAACATTATGAAGGTTTTATCAATAAACGGAGAATTTTATCTCTATCCGAGCAATTGCGCTACACCTGATGAATTTTCAGCTTTTCTTTCATCAGACGACAGTAAATTTATTAAAATCCGCAAGCTTTTTGAAAATAACTGCGTAAGCCCTTATTACATACTTGAAGAGATTAAGGAAGTCTGGCTTTCGGTTGCAAGCATTGATGAATTTTATGAAGAAGAGGTTGTTATTTTCGACCGCGAAGAGTATGAAAAAATGCTTCAAAATGTCAAGAAAAAGCTTTGTGCGAGATGTGAAGATAAAGACGAATGTTTTAATGATAAAAAGGAAGAATACAGAGAAAAGCTTTGTCTTGATGGAACTTGTTTTGAATTTTGTGAGGAAGATTAAATGAGATTAGATAAATATTTGAAGGTTTCACGTATTATTAAGCGCAGAACTGTTGCGAATGAAGCTTGCGATGCAGGCAGAGTTATTATCAACGGTAAGGCGCAAAGAGCTTCATATGATGTAAAAATAGGCGATGTTATCGAGATTAATTTCGGTCAAAAGCCCTTTAAAGCCGAGGTTACAGATGTTAAGGAAGTCGTAAGAAAAGACGATGCTTCGTTGCTTTATAAAATCATCGACTAAAAATGATTAAAAAACACTTGTTTAAGTGAGTGATTAATGGTATAATAACTTTATGTTTGGTTATTGTACCATTTTTATGTTTCAGGAGTTTTTTAAAAAATGAATTTTGCAAAGCTTGCAGAGTATGTTGACAAAATCGAAAATGATGGAACACCTTTTGCAGGGCTCAAGGTCGTTTACAAAGGAAAAATAGTTTTTGAAAGGATTTTCGGAAAAAAGGATGACGGAACAGACGCTGATTATGATGATTTGTTTTTTATGTACTCCTCAACAAAGGTTGTCACCGCAGTAGCGGCAATGCAGCTTGTTGAACAGGGAAAATTAGAACTTGATGCACCTGTTTATAAATATATACCTGAGTATAAGAATTTGGTCGTTGGTGACGAGAGAATACCGGCGAAAAATACTATGACAATCCGCCATCTGCTCAGTATGACAAGCGGTTACGGTTATGATTTCACAGCTGAATATCTTGTAAAAGCTTGCGAAAATAGAAATGCTACTACTATGGAAGTTGTCCGCGAAATGGCTAAGGATTATCTTCATTTCGAGCCGGGCGAAAAGTTTGAATACGGCTTCGGTCTTGATATAATCGGAGCGGTTATTGAGGTTGTATCGGGTATGACCTACGGCGAGTATGTTAAGAAAAATATCTTCGAGCCGCTCGGAATGAATAATTCTTATTTCAAGGTTACTGATGAGATAAAGGAAAGAATACTTCCGCAGTTCCGCTATAATTACGAAACGGAAAGCTTCGATAAAGAGCCTAAGGAAAATGCATATATTCTTACCGATGCTTTTGAAAGCGGCGGTGCAGGACTTATCGGCAGTATCAATGATTACATAAAGCTTGTTTCGGCACTTGCGAATTTCGGCGCAGCCGATAACGGCTATCAGTTATTGAAACCTGAGAGCATTGATTTGATGCGTCAGGATAATTTGGGCGAGAAGATTAAGGACTTTTTCAAGCCTGATTACAGCTACGGCTTGGGTGTCAGAACGCTTATAAATAAAGAAAATTCCAGAAGTCCCTTGGGCGAATTCGGCTGGGACAGTGCGGCTTGCGCATACTCGATGATGGACGTCGATAACAACCTAGGAGTTTTCTACGGCTGTCATACGGTAGGCTGGGGTGACGGCTACAGTTATCATTGCCATATTCGTGATTTAGTTTATGAATGTTTAGATATTTAGAAAGAGAGTTTTTAGCTTTTATGAATAATTTTTTTAAAATTATTTCTTTTATAATTTGCTTATGTTTGTTAGCCTCGGCAGTTGCCTGTGGCGGTGAAAAAGAGAAGGAAGAAACTCAAAAAACCTCACAGAAAGTGTATAATACTGCGTTTCAACAGGCTACA
>JBGVHY010000180.1:0-4469 GCA_045122755.1 Acutalibacteraceae bacterium
GCAGTAAATGTAATAAGATTGAAACCGTTAAAACTCTTAAAAAATTAACACTCAAAGCACCGACAGTAAAGAGTAAAGCTAATGCTCTTACTGTTAAATACAAAAAAATCAATAGTGCTAAAAAAATTCAGGTGCGTTATAAGATTAACGGTAAATGGAAGGTTATAACTTTCAGCGCTAAAAAGAAGCTTAACAAGACAATCAAAAACCTCAAATCAGGCAAGTATAAGGTGCAGATACGCTTAATGACCAAGATTAACGGTAAAAAAGTATACAGCAGCTGGTCAAAGGTTAAAAAAGCAACAGTTAAATAACCAAAAAATCCTCGTTGAAAAACTGCAACGAGGATTTTTGATTTATATAATATATTCGCCGCCGGGCGTCGTATTTGCGATATCAGCCAAAGTAATACCGCCCAAATAATCTGTTATACACTTATGAAGCCCTTGCCATATAGGCAGAGTTTTACACTCTTCTTTGCGCTCACAGGTGTTTTCCTCGTCTTCAAGGCAGGCAACAGGTGCAAGAGTACCCTCAGTAAGTGTAAGAATACTCTCAATTGTATAATGCTCAGGAGGATATTTCAGCTTATAACCGCCGCCTTTTCCATGCAAAGAAACGACAAAATCAGCTTTAGAAAGCATAGTCATAATACGCTCTAGGTATTTGAGCGAAATATTCTGCTCATCTGCAATATTCTTGAGTGGAATAAGCCCTTTATCCGCCTGCTCACTTAAATAGATAAGTACGCGCAATGCATATCTGCCCTTAGTTGAAATCATCATTTATTTTTATTTCCTTTACTTGTTATTTTTTATAATTATAAACTGCAAAAGCCTTCTCCTATAGGAGAAGGTGCTAATGCAGCATATGTGGTATTTTTCACAATAGCAGGATTATGATTCCTGCCCCTGCAAGTTTTATTCTTTATACAAATCAGTCGAGAGGTATCTCTCACCGGTATCAGGCAATAAAGCTACAATAGTTTTTCCTGCGTTTTCCTCACGGCCGGCAAGCTCAATAGCAGCAGCAAGAGCAGCACCGGAGCTGATACCTACCAAAACGCCCTCTGTTTTTCCGATTTCTCTTGAGTATTTAAAAGCGTCTTCATTTTCAATTCGGATAATCTCATCATAAACATCAGTATTGAGAATATCAGGAACGAAGCCTGCGCCGATACCCTGAATTTTATGAGCACCCGTTTTACCCTCTGAGAGAACAGGTGAAGAATCAGGTTCAACCGCTACGATTTTTACATCAGGCTTTTTAGATTTCAAGTATTCGCCGACACCTGTTACAGTACCGCCTGTGCCGACACCTGCTACGAAAATATCAACTTCACCGTCTGTATCTTCATAAATTTCAGGACCTGTTGTTTCTCTATGGATTTTCGGGTTAGCAGGATTTATAAACTGACCTGCAATAATTGAGTTAGGATTCTCTTTATGAAGCTCTTCAGCTTTGGCGATAGCACCTTTCATGCCCTTCGCACCTTCAGAAAGCACAATTTCAGCACCGTAAGCTTTCATAAGAAGTCTACGCTCAACTGACATTGTTTCAGGCATTACGATAATTGTGCGATAGCCGCGTGCAGCCGCGATTGAACTGATACCAATACCTGTGTTACCTGAAGTCGGCTCAATAATAACTGAACCTTCTTTTAAAACACCTGCTTTTTCTGCTTCGTCAATCATGCTGAGCGCTACTCTGTCTTTAACAGAACCTGCAGGATTAAAAAGTTCAAGCTTTACAAGCAATTTTGCTTTTAAATTAAACTTTTTCTCTAATTTATTAACCCTCACAAGAGGGGTTTTGCCGATAAGTTCCTCTACTGAATTATAAATGTTAGCCATTGTAATCACTCCTTATTTAATAGCGGCAAAGCCTTTTTCGAGGTCAGCGATAATATCATCAATATGTTCAAGACCGATTGAAAGACGAACGGTATTCTGTCCGATACCCTGTTCTTTAAGTTCTTCATCATTAAGCTGTGAATGCGTTGTTGTAGCAGGGTGAATAACCAATGATTTTGCATCTGCAACGTTTGCAAGAAGTGAGAAAATCTGAAGATTATCAATAAACTTCTGAGCCTCTTCTTTACCACCTTTTACATTGAATGTAAAGATTGAAGCGCCACCGTTCGGGAAGTATTTTTTATACAAATCATTGTATTTGCTGTCAGGCAATGATGGGTGATTTACGCTTTCAACCTGTGGGTGATTTTTAAGAAATTCAACTACTTTAGCAGTGTTTTCAACGTGACGCTCCACACGAAGTGAGAGAGTTTCAAGACCCTGTAAGAAAAGGAAAGCATGTAATGGGGCTAGAGTTGCACCTGTATCACGAAGCAAAATTGCGCGGATTTTTGTAACAAACGCTGCAGCGCCTACCGCTTTTGTAAAGCTGATACCGTGATATGATGGGTTTGGATCAACGATTGAAGGGAATTTGCCGCTTGCTTCCCAATCAAATTTACCGCTATCAACGATTACGCCACCGATTGCAGTACCGTGACCGCCGATAAATTTAGTAGCTGAGTGAACAACGATATCTGCACCGTATTCGATAGGACGAACAAGGAAAGGAGTTGCGAATGTTGAGTCAACTACAAGCGGAATTTTATGTTTATGAGCAATCTCAGCAGCTGCTTCGATATCAATAAGAGTAGCATTAGGATTGCCGATTGTTTCAATGTAAACCGCTTTTGTATTCTCATCAATCGCGTTTTCGATGTTGCTTAAGTCGTCAGCATCAACAAATTTTGTGGTAACACCGTAAGTTGGCAAAGTATGTGCCAAAAGGTTGTATGTACCACCGTAGATAGTCTGTGCAGAAACGATATTGTCACCTGCACCTGCGAGATTAAGAATAGTATATGTAATTGCAGCTGCGCCTGATGCAACGCCGAGAGCAGCTACGCCGCCTTCGAGTGCTGCAACACGCTGTTCAAAAGCGTCAACGGTTGAGTTTGTAAGTCTGCCGTAAATGTTACCTGCATCTGCAAGACCGAATCTTGCAGCAGCGTGTTCTGAATTTTTGAATACGTAAGATGTAGTCTGGTAAATCGGAACTGCTCTTGCGTCCGATGCTGAATCAGGGCTTTCCTGACCTGCGTGTAACTGGATTGTTTCAAATTTATAGTCGTTTAAATTGTAGCTCATTGTAAATAACCTCTTTCTTTATTTTAAAAATTAAATCTCTAAATATGTATAGTTTTTATTAAAAGGATTATTTACATCGCATTCGTCCAAATCTGTAATTTTGTCTTAGTAATTTCTGAAAAATATTAGTCATCTGCATTTACCTACCTTTCTTATAGGTTGGTATGATTATAACATCATTTACCCACTTTGTCAATAGGTAAATTGAATTTTTTTCAAAAATTTTTTAAAAATAAACGGGCGAATTTTTTCGCCCGCCAAAATTATGCTTTTTTAATAAACCTGAAATCGATTATTTTGCCGTCGTCTGATGCAGAAAATCCGCTGATATCCTTTGTATAGCTTACTGCTGTCGGAATCGACAATACAGGATAAATAACGCCGTCATCAATCAGCTGCTGCTCTTTTTTGAAAAGCTCAGTCGCGCTGATATCCCCTACTCCCTCGACAATTCCAAGCTCTTTTAATGAATTAAAGCTTGAGATTGCGCTGTTGTTTTCGCTCGATACTGGAATAACAGCAATAAGAATTTCGCCCGATTTGATTTTTTCCAGAATAGTATTCTGTTCTTCCTCGGCGGAGTTGATATAAACGTTCAAATCCTTCTGCCAGTTCTGCACAATCAGGTTTGAGATAAGCGCAAGCTTATCCTCGCCGCTCGGATAATAAATTGAAAGTCCGTTTAAGCTTTCAGCTGCCAAGTCAAAATCGCCGAGCAGTTTTTCAGCCTTTTTCACATTATACTCAGGCATTGTAACGCTACCTGCTTTATGGCGATAGCTTCTTCCACCCAATGTATTTACCGACGGAATTATGCCGTTTACCGAATTATAATAATCGGTAATATTCTTCGCGAGAGAACCCGAATCAATATCAAGGCTCAGCGCTTTATTAAGAATATTGCCTGAAGAAGAAACCAGCTTTTTAGACATATACAGACAGTAGTTTGTGTTATAGTAAAGCTCCGATTTATTCCCCATATCATTGAGGCTTTTTAAATAACTACACTCTATTACACCCATATCGATTTCTTCTGACTCAAAATCCGAATAAATATCATCATATTCCTCAGAATAATTAATGGTAATCTGCTTAGGAATTCCTGCGTATTCGCCCTTGTAATCCTCATTATTCTGAATAATAACGGTTTTTGTATCGGTGTTGTAGTAATTAATCGAATACGCACCGTTTGAAATTATATATTTATTTGAAAGACCGTATTTTCCGCTGGTGCTATTGAAGTATTCTTCATTACAAGGGAAACACATAGGTCGTGTGAGCGTTTCTAAAAATCCGTCATCAGCTCGG